>NZ_JBSOLI010000027.1:0-87551 GCF_054941065.1 Dellaglioa sp. BT-FLS60 | reverse complement strand
TCTGACTACGAATCAGAAGGTTGTAGGTTCGACTCCTACTGGGTGCATATTTTCGGGAAATGGCTCAGCTTGGTAGAGCACCTGGTTTGGGACCAGGGGGTCGCAGGTTCGAATCCTGTTTTCCCGATTAATAAATTCCAAAATTTATTATTATTTCATGGCGGCGTAGCTCAGCTGGCTAGAGCGTCCGGTTCATACCCGGGAGGTCAGGGGTTCGATCCCCTTCACCGCTATTTTCTACGTAAGAAGCTTGGACCTTTAGCTCAGTTGGTTAGAGCAGACGGCTCATAACCGCCCGGTCGTAGGTTCGAGTCCTACAAGGTCCATTACTTGTAGATGATTCAAGTAGATATTTGTTTATGGAGGATTACCCAAGTCTGGCTGAAGGGAACGGTCTTGAAAACCGTCAGGTGGGTCAAACCACGCAAGAGTTCGAATCTCTTATCCTCCTTTTTTTAATATTATCGCGGGATGGAGCAGTCTGGTAGCTCGTCGGGCTCATAACCCGAAGGTCGTAGGTCCAAATCCTACTCCCGCAATTGGTCCTATGGTATAGGGGTTATTACGTCCGCCTGTCACGCGGAAGATCACCGGTTCAAATCCGGTTAGGACCGTTTAATGGCTCAGTAGCTCAGTTGGTAGAGCAATGGATTGAAGCTCCATGTGTCGGCAGTTCGATTCTGTCCTGCGCCATTTTTTTGGAAGAGTAGCGAAGAGGCTAAACGCGGCGGACTGTAAATCCGCTCCTTCGGGTTCGGTGGTTCGAATCCACTCTCTTCCATTTTTTATAGGGGTATAGTTTAAAGGTAGAACTACGGTCTCCAAAACCGTCAGTGTGGGTTCAATTCCTACTACCCCTGCCATTTTTTGTTTTGGCGATATTGGCGAAGTGGTTAACGCACCGGATTGTGGCTCCGGCACGCGTGGGTTCGATTCCCACATATCGCCCTTTATAAAGGGTTATATCAGGTGATGATTTAAGTCTAGACATCACTAATTAATATGGCGGTATAGCCAAGTGGTAAGGCAGAGGTCTGCAAAACCTTCATCACCGGTTCAAATCCGGTTACCGCCTTACACGATTATGCCGGTGTGGCGGAATTGGCAGACGCGCTGGACTCAAAATCCAGTTCCAGCAATGGAGTATCGGTTCGACCCCGATCACCGGTATTATTAAGCATTATAGAGAGTATTATAAAACATGAAAGCCTATTATATAGGCTTTTTTTGTACCCTAAATTATAGGAAATGATATAGAATTATAGATTGTTGAACTTTTGTTGTCCCTTTTAAGTTTGTAAGTACCATGATTTACGGTATATATGCCATAGGGACAACAGCAAAAAGCTATTATATCGGTCTGTATTTGCGTTATTAGGGTCTTTACGGTATCGAACTAAAACAATGAAAAAGCTTGATTTAACAGATTTCTTCAAATAGTGATATTGTCTTTGCAACTTGTTCTTTTTTAGCTCGACTAAGAATGTGTGAATAAGTCTTAAGGGTAGTAGCTATTGAATCATGTCCAGATCGTTCAGAGATATATTGGGTGTCTACTCCATTAGCGAGTAGATACGATATGTGTGAATGACGTAAGCTGTGAAAGGTTACTTCCGTTTTATTAATTTCTAAAAAATTATAAAGTGAACGTAATTGTTGATTATAGAAGATTAATTTAAGGTTTAGATTTTTTTAAATGGTAATAAATTGGCAAAAACAGTGTAGATTCGTAAAAAGTAAGAGATCTTTTTAGACAATATATAGATTTTAATATTTTGTTGTACACTATATATTGTTGTTTTGAGGAGAATAATAAAGTAGTATGTATTTATTCGCTTGAAGAAAAGGAAATCGACTTATGAAAAATATTGAGATAACATTGAATACAAAAGTACCTAACATATTTGTAAAACGTGATGGACGAAGTGTGTTATTTTCATTGCGTAAAGTTATGAGTAGCACAATGAAAGGATTAGATAGTTCACAAGCACAAGAAAAATTTAAGTCGTTATTATTAAGCAAACTTGAGAGCTATCAAAAAATTGATGCACAAACAATGTCTAATTTGGTCGCTGATACATATCGTACACTGGATTACACTGATACACTATATGCCTACCAAGAGTATAGAAAGCAAGATGAGTTACATTGGCTTGAGCAGACTGATCCAGCAGGACGTTTGAACAAATTATTAAATAAAGATGATTCAATTATTCATGAAAATGCTAATAAAGATAGTAACGTTTTTAATACGCAACGCGATTTAACTGCGGGGACAGTTGGTAAAACTTTAGGTCTAAGATTAATGCCTGAATCAATTGCTAAAGCCCATTTACGTGGTTCAATTCATTATCACGATTTAGATTATACGCCCTGGAGTCCTATGACAAATTGTTGCCTAATTGATTTTAAAGAAATGCTAACGAATGGGTTTAAAATAGGAAATGCTGAGGTTGAAAGTCCACATTCAATTCAGACGGCCACTGCTCAAATGGCACAGATTATTGCTAATGTGGCTTCAAGTCAATACGGTGGGTGTTCTGCAGATCGAGTGGATGAGTTATTAGCACCATTTGCTGAATTAAATTATCAAAAACATTTAGTGGATGCAAAAGAATGGATTGACAATCCTAGTAAGCAGACGGCATTTGCCAAAATTAAAACGAGCAAAGATATTTATGATGCCATGCAAGGATTAGAGTATGAAATCAATACTTTATTTTCTTCTCAGGGCCAAACGCCATTTACGACATTAGGTTTTGGATTAGGTGAAAGTTGGATTGAACGTGAAATTCAAATTGCCATTTTAAAAATTAGAATTAAAGGGCTTGGTCGTGAGCATCGGACCGCTATTTTTCCTAAGTTAGTGTTTACAATTAAAAAAGAGTTAAATTTGAAACCGGGTGATCCTAATTATGATATTAAGGCACTGGCTGTCGACTGTGCTACGAAACGAATGTATCCTGATATCTTGATGTATGACAAGATAAAAGAGCTTACGGGTAGTTTTAAGGTACCTATGGGTTGTCGTAGCTTCCTACAAGGTTGGAAAGATGAAGAAGGTAATGAAGTTAATTCTGGTCGTATGAATTTGGGTGTTGTGACCGTTAATTTGCCACGAATTGCTTTAGAATCTGCTGGTGATATTGATTTATTCTGGGATATTTTTAAAGAAAGAATGCAGATTTGTAAAGAAGCATTAGTTTTTAAGGTTAACCGTGTCAAAGAAGCTATTCCTGAGAATGCGCCAATTTTATATCAACACGGTGCTTTTGGCAAAAGATTGAAGCCAGATGGTAATGTTGATGATTTATTTAAGCATCGCCGTGCAACTATTTCGTTAGGCTATATCGGATTGTATGAGGTTGGAACTGTCTTTTTTGGACCTGAGTGGGAAAAAAATGAAGAGGCTCATAACTTTACAGTCGATATTGTTAAGCGTCTTAAAGCTTATTGTAGTGATTGGTCAGATGAATATGATTATCATTTTAGTGTTTATTCAACGCCTAGTGAATCTTTAACGGATCGTTTTTGTGTTTTGGATACTGAAAAATTTGGTAAAATTAAAGATATTACGGAAAAAGAATATTATACAAATAGTTTCCATTATGATGTTAGAAAAAATCCAACACCATTTGAAAAATTGACGTTTGAGATGGCATATCCTAAATATGCGTCAGGTGGTTTTATTCATTATTGTGAATATCCTAATTTACGTCAAAATCCTAAAGCTTTGGAAGCTGTTTGGGATTGGGCTTACGATAAAATTGGTTATTTGGGAACGAATACGCCAATTGATCATTGTTATAAATGTGGCTTTGATGGCGAATTTAATCCGACTGAACGTGGTTTTGAATGTCCTAAATGTCAGAACCATGATCCTAAAACTTGTGATGTTGTTAAGCGAACATGTGGTTATTTAGGTAATCCACAACAGCGTCCAATGGTTCATGGTCGCCATAAAGAAATTGCTTCTCGTGTTAAAAATATGAGTTTAGGAATGGTTGAGAATGGAACGACAAAAGAGAGTTAGGGCTCCACGAAATCCAGCACCCAAAGAATGGTTGGCCAGTAATTTAAGTCAACAATATATTGCATCATATAAGCCATTTAATTTTGTAGATGGCGAAGGTGTGCGGTGTAGTTTATATGTTAGTGGCTGTTTATTTGCCTGCCCTGGTTGCTATAATAAAGCGGCTCAGAATTTTAGATACGGGACGCCTTATACGGAAGACCTTGAAAATCAAATCATTACAGACTTAAGTGAAGATTATTGCCAAGGGTTAACGTTGCTTGGTGGTGAGCCTTTTGTTAATACACAGGTTTGTTTGAGCTTGGTAGACCGTATTCGTGCTACTTATGGATGGACGAAAGATGTTTGGTCTTGGACTGGCTATACTTGGGATGAATTAATGCTTGAATCTGAAGATAAACTTGAATTGCTGTCAAAAATTGATATTTTGGTTGATGGTCGATTTGAGTTAGCAAAAAAAGATTTGACCTTACAATTTAGAGGAAGTTCAAATCAAAGAATTATTGATGTTCAAAAATCATTAGCTACCGGGGAAGTTATTCTCTGGGATAAGTTATTAAGATAAAAAAAGTCTGTTATGACAACTCTTATGGAGGTTGTCACAACAGACTTTTTTAGCGGAAAATATCGCCCGCTTCATCATTATAATAAGTTAGTTTAGGAAAAATTATTTTTACAGTTGTGCCTTGATCGATTGAGGAGTCAATCTCTAACCGATGACCCAATTTTTGACTTAGATTATTTGCTAGATAAAGACCTAATCCGGTTGCATTTTGATTATATTTACGGCCATTGTCTCCGGTAAATCCTTTATCAAAAACGCGGGCTAAATCAACTTTTGGAATACCAATTCCGGTATCTTTAATAGATAATAGTGTTTCTTTTGTGTTGTTTGAAATAAATACGGTAATTTTACCGTTATCAGGCGTATATTTTAGTGAATTAGTAATGACTTGATTTAAAATGAAACGTAACCATTTTGAATCGGTTAAGACGGAGGCGTCATCACTCTCAAAAGTGAAGCTAATATGTTTTGAAAAAAATAAATTCATGTTGTCTCGAACAACGTGATGGATAATTTTTTTCAGCGAATAATCTTGGATTAAATAATCATTTGAAAAACTGTCTAGACGAGAATAGTAAATGACTTGTTCAACAAAATTCTCAATTTTTTTTAATTCAATTTCAGTTTGCATCACTTGTTTTTCAGAAAGTTGACCATCTGATGTTTCAATTAGCAACTGAATGGCAGTTAGTGGGACTTTGATATCATGAATCCATGCGTTTAAGAAGTCTTCTTGTTCTTGCTGTTTGGACAAGACATCATTTAATTGCGTTTGATGACTGCTTAATAGGGCATTGATGTAACTTTGGTATAACTGTTGTTCATTTGAATGCGCGCCAGTGATAGGCAGTGATAGGTTTGTTGTTGAAAGGTCAGTTGGTAAACTAAATTTTTGATACCATTGACGGTCAACCCAGTAACGGATTACGATAAAAACTGTTGATGTGATTAACATCAAAATATCTAGATATAATAATGAAGACAAAATGATATTATGGAAAGGATCGAACCATAATACAAGGTTGATTAATAGAATATCTAGCATGAAAAATATAATCGAGACGATTTTATCTGAAAGGTATTTAAAAAATGTCATAAGTGCCTCCTAAGGGATGATATAACCTTGACCAACCCTTGTTTCAATGAAGTCAGGCAATCCAGCGTGTGCAATTTTTTTACGTAAACGGTTGATATTAACGGTTAACGTATTATCGTCAACAAAATGTTCATCTTCCCAAAGTTCACGAAGTAATTTTTCGCGACTGATAACTTTTCCTGTTTGGCGCATCATATATTGAAGTAATTGATATTCATTTTTTGATAAATCGATTGTGTCATCGTTGTATTTTGCAGACCCATTTTGTAAATTCAAAAAAAGACCATTATGTTCTAGTGCTTCTGGACCCATTTCTGCATAATTATAAGTCCGACGTAATAAGGCAGAAATTTTGGCAACTAAAACTTCCATTGAGTAAGGTTTGTTGACAAAATCATCCCCACCCATATTCATTGCCATCACCATATCCATGTTGGTATTGCGACTTGAGATGAATATAATAGGTACATTTGACGTTTCACGGATTTTTTGACACCAGTAAAAACCATCAAATTCTGGTAAATTAATATCTAATAAGATTAAGTGTGGTTTTTTTTCAATAAATTCAACATCAATTTGACTGAAATCGTCAATTAAAATTGGCTCAAATCGCCATTTTGCTAAGCTATCTGCCGTAATATCGGCAATTGTTTTGTCATCTTCAACAATCATTATGCTAAACATATTGTCACCCCTTTAAGTTAGTAGTCTATTTACATTACAATACCGTTTTTAAACGATAAATTCAAATAGCTGGCTATCATAAATAAAGATTGGCGTAATTGATTCATAGTTAGGTATAATATTGAGTAACGGGGGACTGAAATTATGACATTCATTGAAGTAGATCATGTGAAGAAAATTTATGGCATGAAGTTTAATCGATCGACTGCAATTGATAACATTTCATTTGTGATTGATTCGGGAGAATTTGTAGGTATTATGGGACCTTCTGGTGCAGGAAAGACCACTTTGCTAAATATAATGTCAACGATTGATAAGCCAACTTTTGGGCATATCAGAATAGATAATCAAGACGTTACAGAGTATAACGAACAAGAATTATCTAAATTTAGAAGACAAAATCTAGGTTTTATTTTTCAGGATTTTAATTTACTAAATTCTTTAACAATTAAAGAAAATATTATTTTGCCACTCGCATTAGATAAATTAAAAATGGAAGCAATTGAGTTAAAACTTGCTGACATTTCAACTGTGCTAAATCTGAATACCATTTTAGACCGTTTTCCAAATGAAATTTCGATTGGTCAACAGCAGAGAGTGGCAGTTGCCAGGGCAATTATTACAGCGCCTAAGATGTTATTTGCAGATGAACCAACGGGTAGCTTGGATTCAAAAGCGGCAACCGAGCTTTTGAAATATTTAACGTATGTGAATGAGACACAAGAAATGACCCTGATGATGGTTACTCATGATGCTTTTACAGCGAGTTATTGTAAACGAATTATTTTTATCAAAGATGGCCATATTTTTGCTGAGATTAGGCGTGATGGTTCTAGAAAAGCTTTCTTTCAAAAAATAATTGATATGCAAGCAGCCATTGGTGGAGGCGAACAATGAAACCATTAGCCAATATTGTGCTTAAAAGTGTTCGACGTAGTTTTTGGGATTATTTGATTTATATTATTGCTAGTTCAATAGCAGTAACCGTCTATTTTTCATTTTTATCGATGTCATTTAATAAAGAATTAACACAAAATGCACGAGTAGAGTTACCAATTTCAGTTACTTTACAGATTAGCAGCATTCTAATTTTAATTTTTATTGCTTGTTTTATGGCCTATACTAACTTTTTCGTTGCTAAACGGCGAGAAAAAGAGATTGCGGTTTACCATCTTCTAGGCGTCAAAAAAAGTCAAATAGCCTTAATGTTATTCATCGAAAATTTAATTTTAGGAAATATTTCATTGGTCATTGGATTAGCAGTGGGTGCGATTTTTTCTAAATTATTTGCCATGATTTTATTGAGAGCGATGCTTATTAGGGCAGATACAAATATTATTGTGTCTTGGCGAAGTTTAGTTAATACCGTGTTCATTTTTAATATAATATTTTTAATTATGTCGATTATTAATGCAAGTGCGATTTATCGTAAACAGCTCATTTCTTTATTTAAACATGATGATAATACCAGTAATAAGCGTTTTGGACCATTCAAATTATTCATGGCAGTGTTCAGCATCTTTTTGATGAGTATACCGTTATTTATGGCGGTGAACTTTGAAGAACTTGGTTCCATTTTTAATGTCTGGCTGCGTAGAAATGATTATTTGTTGGCTGTAGTGGCTATCGATGTGATGATTATTTTAGGCACACTGCTTATTTTCTATTGTCTGATACCCGTTTTGCTGCATTTATTGCAAAAATGGCGACGGTTTATGTATCGAGGTGGAAGACTGCTAACTTTTTCAAATTTACAAGTTAGCTTAAGACAAAATACACTGATGTTGAGTTTAATGACCTTGTTAATTATGTTTTCGTTGTCAGCGTTTATTGGGATGGCTACCTTGTATTCATATTCGGAAAAAACGATTGATCAAGTAGCGCCAGCGCATTTTATTGCAGATGGGCATAAGTTAGCAATGGTACAAAAAGTATTGAAACAAAATAAATTAAAAGTGAAACAACAAGTTAGTGGGCATTTTAAAATTGTCCCAATGAAAAGCAGAATTCAATTGAAGACGGAAAATCGAAGTAAACAAAAGGTTATTCCGGTGACAATAATGTCGGAAACAGATTATAATCGTATCCGTAAAATTCAAAGTGGGCTAAAACCCATTCAAATTAAATCAAACGAATCAATTATGATTTTATACAAATTGGCGCGATATCAAATTAATAAGGACAATCAAACCATTCAGTTTAAGCAAAAATCATTGAATCAGTTGAAGATTAAAAGTTATTTAAGTACATTTCCATATGGTGCAATGCATTTTGCCAGTAATTTATTAATTGTCAAAGACACTGTTTATCGAAATGTTAAAAGTGATAGGCAATATAATTTGACGGCTATTAACATTAAAAATTATCAGACATTTGTGCAATCGGGAAACGATTTTGGCCATAAATTGGATGATGAAGCAAAAGAACAAACGTATCTACAACAGACTGGCAAGACGCTAGCAAATACGCGATACACTTTTTCAAAACAGAAAGCACATTATTATTATCAAAATCTAGGTGTGAGAAATCAAGTTGCGGAAAATGTAAATGAACTAATTGGTTTTTTCATTTATGTAACGTGTTTTATTAGTATTATTTTAGTACTCGCAACTTGCAGCATTATCATGTTGCAGCAAATGATAGACCTTAGACAAAATAAAAAGACGTATTCATTGATGCAAAGTTTAGGTGTGACACATCAAGAAATTAAACGCATTATTTTTCAACAAACCCTAAGTTTATTTTTAATTCCAGTGATATTGGGATCCATTGAAGCTGTTTTTACGTTTAATATTTACGTTGCTTTATTTGCACACCCTAATATGAATGTTATTATTTTTTTCTGGGGAACATTTTATGCGATGTACGGTGGGCTATTTTTAATTACCGTATATGGTTTGAACCGAATTATTAATAGTAGGGACTAAAAAAGGTTAAGTTACTAAAAAAGTAACTTAACCTTTTATATTGATAAATTTATTAACAGAGTAGGTTGCGTTGACAGGTGTATTTTGAAAGTCGTTTTCGGAAGCTTTTATTTGCTTATAAGCCTCACTTTTATGCCAATTAAGCATATCAGATTGATGCTCCCAAATTGTCAAAAGGACGTAATTATAGCTTTTGGATAGTGATTGCAAAGTGTAGTAAGCGGTCATGCCAGTAGGGCGTGTTCGTTCGTTGATAAAATTTTGTAATTGTGCTAAATAAACTTTGCTTTCTTCATCACTTAAAGTGATATATTGAAAATGATAAAAACCCTGCCATGAATCGGCGCCTACATGATAGTTAACGCGAAAGTCTAATCCAGAATAGAAAATGGAAGTATCGTCTGACGTGTCTAATAGGTAGGCATTATTGTACTCAATTGTTGGATTGAGTAAGATAAATGATCGAGATGGGTTGTTTCTGATAATAGACTTTAAAAAATATTCTGCGCCTAGTGCTGTGTATATATGATTTAACAAAAATACATCTCCAATCTGTTTTAATTCCTTATTAAGTATAGTCTAAAAAAAGGGTATAATAAATTCAAAAGCGACGGGAAGGATGATTAATAATGGAGTTGACAATTTTAGGGTTCTATGGAGGCTATCCAGCACATGCAGTTGGAACGAGTTCATATTTAATTCAAAGTGATGGGTTTCAGTTATTATTGGACTGCGGAAGTGGGGCAATGCTCAGCTTGGAACAAAAATTAGATCCTTTGAAGTTAGATGCGGTTGTTTTATCTCATTATCATCAGGACCATATTGCCGATATTGGCGTTTTACAATATAATTGGCAGATTAATCGGGACCAAGTGACACAACCACTGCCCATTTATGGACCAGCAATTGATCAAGAAGCTTTTCAAAAATTAACTTGGACGGATGCAACGATTGGGATTGGTTACAAAAATAAAGACGTTGTGGCAATTGGACCCTTTGATTTTGAGTTTTTAGAAACCATTCATCCAGTACCAGCTTATGCGATGAGAATTACAGAACAATCGACGGGGAAGGTACTTGTCTTTACTGCGGATACGGCATACGATGAGAAATTAAATGAAATGAGTCAAAATGCAGATTTATTAATGACTGATACTAATTTCTTCGATGATAAATTAGGTGAAAAATGGCATATGACGGCAGCTGAATCTGGCAAATTTGCTCGTTTAAATCATGCTAAAAAATTGTTATTAACTCATTTACCAGCAAATGGGTCGCATGAATTATTAAAAGAGCAAGCTAAAGTAACGGCAGGTAATGACATAACTGTTTTACTTGCGAAAAAGTATTTGAGACTAACTGTGTAATCGCATACATATTGCTAAAAAATTTTAACAATGTATCTTTTTTTAACCAAATAAATATAAAATAACAAGGTGCTTATAAGTGGGCGTTTAAGGCTTGTTTACGTACTTTTAGTAAGTGTTTTGAAATAATAAGGATCAAAAAAACGTCTATTTAGATATTTTAAATAATAACATCCATAAAGTATTTGTAATGATTTTTATAAATAATAACATTTAATATATACCTGTATTAATATAAATGCCTTTAATTATGCAAAAACTAGAAAATTTACTGATTAATAAGTGCGTTAATAAGTAAATTTTTTTAATAAAATGATAGCAATTGCTCTGATAATAAGTTATAATATATTTATAGGAATTGATAATTTTTTTATTAAAAGGAGAGAGCGCATATGGTAACTTTATATACTTCACCAAGTTGTACATCATGTCGAAAAGCACGTGCATGGCTTAAGGAGAATAATATCCCCTTTCAAGAACGTAATATATTTTCTGAGCCTCTCAACATTGATGAAATTAAAACAATTTTGCGAATGACTGAAAATGGTACAGAAGAGGTTATTTCTAAACGATCAAAAGTTTATCAAGAATTAGATATGGATTTAGATGATTTACCACTTCAAGAATTATTTTCATTAATTCAAACGAACCCTGGTTTGTTACGTCGTCCTATTATTTTAGATGAAAAACGACTACAAGTTGGGTACAATGAAGATGAAATTCGTCGTTTCTTACCAAGAGATGTACGTGCTTTGGAATTACAAAAAGCACAATTACTTGCTGGATTTTAATTAAATTAAAAATAATAACGTTGGAACATTAGCCTTTAATCAGGCAACATGGTAAAATTCAGGAATAAGCGTTCCTGGATTTTTTTATTTAGACTAAAATACTTTACAAATAGGATATTTTGGCTAAAATTAAGGTCGAGGTATCAGGAAGATAGGTGATAAGCAATGAAAATGGAAAAAATAAATGAAAATACAATTCGTGTTTTGGTAGAAGATGAGGATTTATCTAAAAGAGGTATTACTATTTTAGATTTATTAGGAAACAGGACTCAGATTGAAGATTTCTTTTACAGTATTTTACGTGAAGTAGATACAGAACATGAATTTGAAAATAATGAAGCAGTGACATTCCAAGTTTTACCTAATCGTGATGGACTAGAGTTGTTTATTAGTCGTGGTAAACCAGAAAATATGCAAGATCCTAAAGAAATAAATATCTCTGATTTAACAGAGGATGACGATTTAGGTAGTTTTATAAAAGATAGATTATCTGAAATTGAAGATACTGACAATGACGATGAAGTAAAAGGGACTATTAAGGGATCAGGTTATCAAAAAGCAGCCCAAACGAGAACGGTAGAGTTTGGTGATTTTGAAGATTTCATTCAACTAGCCAAAATATTTAGACCAACTAGTGCACAAAGTAATTTATTTAAAGTGCAAGGTAAGTATTTCTTGGAATTAATTTTTGACAAAGACAATACAACTAAAGAAACAATCGAAAATGATATTGCTGTAGCATTAGAATATGCACAGTCTGTTACTTCAACAGGGTCATTCATGGAAGAACGTGGCAAAAAAATTATGTCAGATGATGCTCTTTCGGAAGCAAGAAAATATTTTAAATAAGCAAATCGACCGATTTCGGTTGATTTGTTTTTTTTTGCGTATTTAAATTGTAACGAGGAGCAATTTAAATGATATTTGCAAAGAAGAAACACCAAGATGAATTAGTTTGTGCGAGAGATGTTAAGCAAAATGAGACTTATTTTTGTCCTGGATGCGGGGAACGCGTCATCTTTAAGCAAGGACCGCAAAAGCAAGCCCATTTTGCTCATTATAAAAAATCATGTCACTTTTTTTCAGAGGGTGAGACAAACTCACATGTCACTGGGAAAAATTTGATTAAAGTCTGGGCAGAAAAACGACATAAAAAAGCTGAAATTGAAGAATATTTACCCGAGTTAAAACAAAGGCCAGATGTGTTGGTTACTTTAAGAAATAGTCAGTTGGTGATAGAGTACCAATGTAGTCCATTATCGCTTAGTTCTTTTACTAAAAGGACTAAGGGGTACAAAAAATATGGTTACCGTGTTTTTTGGATTTTAGGTAAGCGACATATGCTGAACCAAAGATTAACGCAACAACAAGCGATGTTTATCAACTTTCACAAAAACATTGGCTATTTTTTAGTATTTCTTGATGCTGAGCGGCAGTGTCTCATTTTAAATTATGAATTATGCTTTGAAAATTGTCAGGGTATTCGTTACCGTACAAAGGTAGTTAACGATGCAACGACATTGATGGTATTTATTCGAGCTAACCAGAGAAATGAGGGGTTAGCGTTGTCACAGTCAGAATTACTTGGACAATTGACGAAATTGGAGAAAAATTGTCACTATTTAAATCCTTATTTGAAGGATCAAATTGATTTTTGTTACAGGCAACGGCATTATTTCATGGGGTTTCCAGCATGTTGTTTGAGTTGTGTACGGCTGCCACCAATCTACCGACATGCAGATATTTTTTGGCGAATTCGAGTGGTTTTAGAGTTACAAAAAGAGACGACTAAACTAATTTCTAAAGAGGCCCTTAAATGCTTGTTTGAAGCACAACAAATAGCGGCAAACGTATTTTTTGCAATGCCACTTGTTAGTCAGCTAGCCATTGAACAAGTTAATCAGGCTTATTTGCAATGTTTATTAGAAAACCAAATTTTAAGCGCAATTAGTGGAACCAAAAGCTATCGGATTAACAATCAAATCAGATGGACTGAAGATGCGTTGCTAAAAAAAGAAAATTTACGATTAAACCGTGCGTTTATTAAAAAAATTAACTGAAAATATGATATCTTATAGGAGTAAATAAATGATAATCGGAGGGATTTTATGACAACAGCTAAGCAATTACCAAAACGTGAAGACGTACCAGAAAAACTAACGTGGGATGTCCAAAAAATTTACAGTTCCGATTTATTATTTGAAGAAGATTATAAGCAGGTTGAAGCTTCTATTCGGAGTATCGCTGACCTTCAAGGAACGTTAAGCCAAGATAGTGAGACTATGTTACAAGGGTTGAAAACTGTTTTTAATCTCGAACGCATGCTTGAAAAAGTGTATGTTTACGCTAATTTAAAAAATGATCAGGATACTGGCAACGCAACGTATCAAGCTTTGAATGCTAGAGCCAGTGCATTGGCCGCTAAAGTTTCAGCTGCTATTTCATGGCTCGAACCTGAAATTATTGCAATTCCAAAGGAAACTTTAAAGGAGTTTCTTACTAATAATCAGGAATTAAGTCGCTATCGTCATTTTTTTGATAGCTTATTGTTGGAAAAAGATCATGTTCTTTCTCATGCTGAAGAAACGTTATTAGCGGGTGCAAGTGATATTTTTGGTGCATCATCTAAAACGTTCGAAGTATTGAATAATGCTGATTTAAAATTTCCAGTTGTTCAAGATGAACAGGGAAACGATATACAATTATCACAAGGTGTTTACGGTGTTCTTCTAGAGTCAACTAACCGAGATGTTAGAGAACAGGCTTTTAAAAAATTGTACGAGGTTTACGGTCAATTTCAAAATACTTTGGCGTCAACACTTTCAAGCCATGTCAAAGTGCATAATTATAGTGCGTCGATTAGACATTATAAAAATGCTAGGGATGCCTCATTATCAAATAACCAAATCCCTGAAATTGTTTATCATACCTTGGTTGAGCAAGTGAATAAAAACTTGCCTTTGTTACACCGTTATGTTGCATTACGTAAGAAAATTTTGAAAGTTGAAAGCTTGCATTCGTACGATTTATATACACCTATTACTGGCGAACCCGCATTGAGTTACACCTATAATGAAGCCAAAGATGAAGCATTAAAAGCTTTAGATAAAATGGGTCCTGATTATTTAAACTATGTCCAAGAAGCCTTTGATGGGCGCTGGATTGATGTTGTTGAGAACCAGGGAAAAAGAAGTGGTGCCTATTCTTCAGGAATGTATGATACAGCGCCATATATGTTGCTAAATTGGCAAAATAATGTGAATAACTTATACACACTTGTGCATGAGATGGGACATAGTATTCATAGTTACTATACGCACCATAATCAACCTTACTTGTATGGTGATTATCCTATATTCTTAGCGGAGATTGCCTCAACAACAAATGAAAATACGTTAACGCATTATTTATTAAAAACGCAAACGGATCCTAAAGTTCGGGCATTTTTACTTAATTATTACTTAGATGGTTTTAAAGGCACCATCTTCCGTCAAACACAATTTGCGGAATTTGAACATTGGATTCATGAAGAAGATGCAGCGGGACATCCCTTAACGGCTGATAAATTATCTGCTTATTATGCTGATTTAAATCAGAGATATTACGGTGACAGTTTAGAACGTGATCCAGAAATTGCAATGGAATGGTCAAGAATTCCACATTTCTATTACAATTACTATGTTTACCAATATGCAACAGGGTTTGCTGCAGCAACAACTTTGTCAGAAGGAATTACAAGTGGTAAACCAGGTGCATTAGATAATTATTTAGCTTATTTAAAAGCGGGTAGCTCAGATTTTCCAATTGACGTAATGAAAAAAGCGGGTGTCGATATGACTAAACCAGATTACTTAGTTAAGGCATTTACTGTTTTTGAAACAAGATTGAATGAATTAGAGACACTATTAGCTGAAATAGGAACAGAAGATTAAAAAAACAGACGCTACTTAGTTGATTAAACTAGGCAACGTCTGTTTTTGTTATAGGACACGTAATTGATTTGATGGTGCGACATTATTTTGTTGTAAGCCATTTTGCGTATTGAAATGACCGTTACAAACATCTGAGATAGTGACTAAGTCGGCATCTGGAAATGAAACGCCACAATCAAGGCCATCGATATTGTTGATAACAATGGTGGGATGCATGGTAACATTCATTTCATTAGCCATTTTTTGATCATTTTTAAATGATTGTTTGGCTAAATCAGAATAACGATCTTCGGCAAACATATCCCAGTTTAGACCAACTTCATCGGCAACTTGGCGAACAAGTTCTTCTGAATAACAGTTATTATCTTGAACTATGGATTCTTGAATAGTCATTAGGAAGGCACGGCCCCGTTTCTTACCTTGAAAAAGAGCGGCTTTGTAATTGAGCGTAGCTTGATAAATAGATTCAAATAAGTCATTACGAAGTGCTAAGTCACGTGTGTCGAGATTTTTTTCAACCATAACATTGTTAATTGTTTGCATATTCAACATAGGGATAAATTGGAAAGAGACCTCTTTCGAGGAAACATTAATATAATCCAAAACTTTTTGTTCAGATTTGAAACATTTTGTACCTAACGGGTTAACAAATAAATAGATTTCTAACAAGAGTATTCCTCCAAATTAATTGATTAAATTTAAAATTTTTTGTCGAGTGTGGGGTGGGGTTCTGTCTGTTTCCGTTTTAATAACTATTCTTACTTTACCAATATATATTTTTTTTTCAATTATAAACACTTATTACGGATCATTCATTCATTGTTTTTTAATATTGTGAGGTCAAATTCGTCCCGATTGCTTGAATTATGCTAAAATGAAATGAGTAAATTGATAAATAGAATAGAGTGATGAAAATGGTAGAAGATTGGAAATATTTCTTTAGACCTTATGAACAGGCCGTTTCAGAAATGAAAATTAAAATGCGTGGACTGCGAAAACAGTTTACTGGCATTGGTCAACATTCACCAATTGAATTCGTGACAAGTCGGGTTAAAACAGTTGATAGTATTCTAGAAAAAATTGAACGCCGTCAAATTTCTGAAGAACGTCTTGAAACGGATATGCAAGATATTGCAGGGATTCGAATTATGTGTCAATTTGTTGACGATATTTATCAAGTTGTCGATTTATTACGTGCGCGAAATGATATGACTGTTGTAGAAGAGCGTGATTATATCACGAACAAAAAAGCGAGTGGTTACCGCTCATACCATGTGGTACTTAAGTACCCAGTTCAAATGATTAATGGTGAAAAAAATGTCTTAGTTGAAATTCAAATTCGAACATTAGCTATGAATTTTTGGGCAACCATTGAACATTCTTTAAATTATAAATATCAGGGAGAATTCCCAATCCAATTGAATGCACGATTGGAACGAGCAGCAGAGGCCGCTTTTAAATTAGATACTGAAATGTCTGAAATTAGAGAAGAAATTCAAGAAGCACAACATTTATTTTATGGTAAAGGTCTGAACAAGAATCAAGAGCAGGAAGATAAATAGTGAACTAAGTGTGTCAGAAAAGAGGGGTATAGATGAAAGTTGCTATTTTTGAAAATGATGGAAAAAAATCGCAAACGGTTGGGCAAGAGCTTTACCAAAAACTAACAGATGCACACGTGCCAATCGATAATGATAATCCTGATATTGTGATAACAGTTGGTGGAGATGGGACGCTCCTTTCCGCCTTCAGACATTACCAACAAAATCTTGAAAATATCAGGTTTGTAGGTGTACATACAGGCCATCTAGGATTTTATACAGATTGGCGAGATGATGAAATTGATGATTTAGTTATTAGTTTACAATCGGATAATAAACAAGCCATTAGTTATCCACTGTTAGATGTTAAAGTGGACTATTTTGATGCGCAATCAGAAAAGTTTCTGGCTTTGAACGAATCCACATTAAAGCGGATTAATAATACGATGGTAACGGACGTCTATATTGGTGGCCAGTTATTTGAAAAATTCCGTGGAGATGGCTTATGTATCTCGACACCAACTGGGTCAACGGCTTACAATAAATCGGTTGGTGGAGCGGTGATTCACCCAAGACTTGAATCTCTTCAAATGGCAGAAATTGCTTCTATCAATAACCGCGTGTTCAGAACGCTGAGTTCCCCCGTTATTGTGGCATCAAATGATTGGATTACCCTTAAACCAACTCAAAGTAGTGACTTTGTTTTCAGTATTGACCAAGAAATTTATCATAATAGACAAATTAAGGCAATTAAATATAAAATAGCCAAGGAACGAATCTATTTTGCTAAATACCGACACAATGATTTTTGGAAACGTGTGAACGAAGCATTCATTGGCAGTGATTATGCAGATTGATTGGCAATACACGGGGACATCTCCACAAAAAGTCAAGACGTTTTTGAAAAGTGAAGGTGTGTCTAGACGTTTATTGGCGACGCTAAAATATCGTGGCGGCAAGCTGTTAGTTAACGATAATGAGCAGTGGGCAATCGATTTTATTCAGACAAATGATAAAGTCAGTATTGTGTTACCAGCTGAAAAAAATAAAAATGAATTGAAAAAATCATTTGTTCCAATTGATGTCGTATTTGAAGATCGCGATTTCTTGATTCTTAATAAACCAGCCCATGTCGCGTCAATTCCATCATTCTTACATCCAGAGGATACGTTGATTAATCGGGTTGCAGGTTATTATCAGAATCGACACCTAAATGAGTTTGTGCCACATATTGCGACGCGTCTTGATCGTGACACAAGTGGCTTGGTACTATTTGCGAAGCATCGATTTGCGCACGCCTTACTGGATCAGCAATTACAGAATCACCAAATTAAAAAGTTCTATACGGCATTTGTTGAAGGACAATTAGAGCACAAGCATGGGATTATTGATGGGCCAATTCAACGTGATCCAGAGTCCTTTATTAAACGACAAGTTGGTCACGGGGAAGAGAGTCAAACGGCTTCGACTGAATACTGGTTGGAGAAGACTAATCAAACTATTGGACAATATAAAATCCAATTGCATACGGGAAGAACCCACCAAATTCGTGTTCATTTTGCGTCAGTAGGACACCCGTTAGTCGGCGATACCTTATATGGTGGGCATATTACTATGCCAATGCAACGACAAGCATTGCATTGTAGCGAAATTGAGTTTTATCATCCCTTTACGCATAAGCTGGTAAAGGTTCAGAGCTCACTCGCATTAGACATGCAAAAATTTATAAATAAAAAATAAACGAGGTATTCATTATGGTGGATACAGAAGCATATAACCAAATAAAAACTGAAGAAATTATTGAGTCACTTAAAAAAAATCAGCAATATAATTTTCGTAATGAATTTACAGATTTGCATGTTTATGAGCAAGCTGAAATTTTTACAATGCTTGATAAAGAGCAACGACAAAAAATCTATCATTATTTAACACCTAAGGAATTAAGTGATACGTTTGATGCTATCGAAGATGATCCAGAAGAAGTTGTTAAATATTTCGATGAGATGCCCTTAAAATACGTGGCTGAGTTGTTAGATAATATGTATACCGATAATGAAGTCGATTTATTGGGGCAATTAGATAAACATAAATTAGCTAGATATTTGGGCTTGATGGACAAAGATAAGGCCAATGAAATCAAAGGCTTACTGCATTATGAAGATAAGACAGCCGGGGCTATTATGTCGACTGATTTTGCGTCAATTGTGTCTAACCAAACGGTTAATTCGGCGATGCACGTTTTGAGAGAAGAAGCGAGCAAAGCGGAAACCATTTACTATGATTATGTGGTTAATGATGATCAACGATTGATGGGAATTGTGACCTTACGTAATTTATTGACGAGTGATGAAGATGCGTTAATTGGTGATATTATGACGACACCGGTTATGTCCGTTAAAGCAGATGATGATCAAGAGGATGTTGCCAAGATGATTCGTGATTATAACTTTTTGGCAATGCCAGTGACAAATTACGATGAGCAATTAATTGGGGTCATAACAGTTGATGATATTATTGATGTTATTGATGAAGAATCGGCTGAAGATTACTCTGGTTTGGCCGGTGTTGATACTGAAGAACAAACAGAAAACCCATTTAAAGCAGCGTCAAAACGGTTACCATGGTTGATAACGTTGTTATTCTTAGGGATGTCAACGGCAAGCTTGGTCAGTCATTTTGAAGGATTACTGAGTGAGGCAAGTATTTTAGCCGTTTTTATTTCATTAATTACAGGGACGGCCGGAAATGCTGGAACGCAAAGTTTAGCTGTTGCCGTTCGTCGTTTGGCTGTGAAAGATGATGAAGAACAAAGTTTATTGCGACTTATTGTCAGTGAAGTTTTCACTGGATTAGTGATTGGTGTTGTGACAGGAATCGCGGTTACTTTAATTGTTGGTATTTGGAAAGGCAACTTTGTTTTGGGGATGGTAATTGGACTCGCTATGATGTGTGCAATTACTGTTGCTAATTTAGCAGGGAGCTTTATTCCGATTTTAATGGATAAAATTGGGGTTGATCCAGCTGTTGCGTCTGGCCCCTTTATCTCAACATTGAGTGATTTAACGTCCGTTCTGATTTATTTTAGTATTGCACAAGTCTTCTTAAAGTTTTTTATCGCCAGTTAATTAGGTATTAAAAAGGTTCCAGCAACTTCAAATTTGAAGTGTTGGAACCTTTTTAATATGCTATTTTAAAACAATTTTTGTACCGTGAAGTTCTTTAACATTTAATTTATCAGCAATTGCCTCAACATTATCAGTGGTAATACCACCACCTGGGATAATTTTAATGAGACCGTTTGACCAATCAATAATTTCTTGTAGATGAGGTAATGTTTCTTCAATGGGCTTATCAAGTGAGCCACCATGAGTTAAGACACGATCAATATCATGTTCGGCTAACCAAGCTAATGCATTGAGTTGTGATTCATTTGGAATTTCATCGAAAGCCATGTGGAAGGTGATTTGCATCCCGCCACTTGCCGCAATTAAAAATTCCATTGCGTCGATATCTAATTGGTTATCGGGGGTTAGTGCACCGAAGACAACACCATCAACGCCAAGTTGTTGTGCCTGAAATAAATCGGCTTCCATTATTTTCAACTCAGTGTCGTTGTAGACAAAATTGCCACCACGAGGACGAATCATTGCCATGACGGGTATTTGATTATCCTGAGCATAGTGCATTGCCTCTGACATAACCCCTTTACTGACGGTTGTACCACCAACAGCAAGATTATCACAAAGTTCAAAGCGGTTAGCTCCGGCAGCAAATTGTTTTGGAATATCGGTAAAATTTTCAACTGCAACTTCTTTAATTAACAAATTTAATTTCTCCTAATTTTCAAAATAAACGCAAACTGATTCTGGAACGGCAATCTCTTTTTGAATTAAAGTTAACATACCAGATGTGGCATCACGTTCAAATAGAGTTGCATTATCAGTATTTTGGTTGGCAACAACCAAAAATTGTTCCGACTTGTTCAAACTGAAATCACGAGGGAAATCTCCTTCAGTTGAAATCAATTGGATAAGGGTCATTTTGCCATCATCGGCAAGTGAATAACAAGCAATTGAGTTGTTGCCACGATTAGATACATATAAGAAACGGCTATCTTTAGAAATACGGATAGCAGCAATGCCATTATGGGCATCCCAGTCAGCAGGGATGGAAGATAATGTTTGAATTTCTTTAAATGAGCCATCTTCTTGGTTGTAACTAAGTAATGAAACTTCACTTGAAAGTTCACCAGCTAAGTAGGCTAATTGACCATTTTTATGGAAAACAATATGACGAGAACCAAAACCAGGTTCTGAGCGATACTCTGCCACTTGTTTGATAGCACCATTATCTGTAACGTCAAAAGTTAACACTTGGTCAGTTCCAAGATCACAAACAACTAAACGATTATCTGGTGTTAAATCAGTGAAGTGAATGTGGGAACTTGTTTGTTCAGGTTTTGGACCATGACCTTCATTTGCCGTTTCACTAATGAGTGACAGTGAGCCATCAGCTTCAATTTTAGAAATTGAAATAAGGCCTTTATGGTAGTTTGAACTGTAAACTAATTGACGTGCATTATCAACAGCAACGTAAGCAGGTGGGGCACCTTCAGCTGAAACATCATTTAAAAAGACCGGTTCATCTGACGCAAGGTTAAAGGCAGAAAGACCACCTAAACCAGCTCTTTTTGAAACGGTGTATAAAGTGTTCTTATCAGATTTTGTGAGATAAGTTGGATTATCAACTTTAATGTAAGGTGTCACGTTAGAAACTTGTTTTTCAACGGTATCTAATTGTGCACGGTAGATACCAGTACTTGTTTTTTTTGTATAGGTACCAAATAGAATTGATTCTTTCATAGTTACAAAAACCTCCTTATTATATTGTCAATATTATATCATATTTCTTTGTAAACGTTATTATTTATACGAGGTACTATGCTATAATTGTAGTTAACTAAAAGGGATAAGGAGACGATAGATTATGATTAAAGCAAGAATTGAAGAAATTGGAAAAGATGCCATCTCGAAGAAGGAACCTATTGTTATTCTTTTTAATCAGAGTGCAACAGATGATTTAAGACAAGTCTCCGTGATCCAATCGTTTGAAGCAGGTCAAGAAATAACTTCGCCAAAAACGGGGGATGACATGCAGATTGATGATCAGACTTACAAGATAGATTTTGCTGGAGAATTAGTTGATAGCAATTTTAAATCAGTTGGTCATGCCACATTATTCTTTATGGCTACTCCAGAACATCCACAACCCAACGGTATTTATTTAACACCGCACGTATTACCAGATTTTAAAGTTGGTAGTACAATCACATATAAATAAAGGAGTAGATTTGAATGCTCCCAAATGAAAATAACAAATCGACCGCACAACACTCATGGTTTTGGAAATGGGTTGTCAATAATAAGACGGTTAGTGTTCTATCAATTATTTTATTAAGTTTGCTGATTATCTTTATGTTGGCAAAGGTCGCTTGGATTTTTGCGCCGGTTGGTGAGTTACTAAGTATTGTCGGTTTTCCAATTGTGTTAGCCGGTGTCTTATATTACTTACTTTCACCGCTAATTGATTTTTGTGAAGCACATTTTAAAATGAATCGGAGTTTGCTGATTACGCTCATTTTTCTAGTCATGGCTGGACTTTTGGCATGGGGGATTGTGGTTTTAATCCCGGCCGTTCAGACGCAAACAATGAGTATTATTAAAAATTGGCCAACTTATTGGTC
Source organism: Dellaglioa sp. BT-FLS60 (assembly GCF_054941065.1). NCBI lineage: Bacteria > Bacillati > Bacillota > Bacilli > Lactobacillales > Lactobacillaceae > Dellaglioa > Dellaglioa sp. BT-FLS60. Next base: position 64,872 of record NZ_JBSOLI010000027.1, on the reverse strand, counting down.
AAATATTACTCATCAAACCAATACGATTATGTCGTCGTCTTTATTCGATACGATTAAAAATTCAATTGAAAAGATAAATGCAGATATTGTGGGAACCATCTCTAAAAAAGCCAGCTCAGTTGTTAGTTCAACTGTTGGTTCGTTAGGTAGTGTCGTTGGAACTGTGACAACGTTCATTATTGGATTGGTGACAGCACCTTTTATCTTGTTCTATTTATTAAAAGATGGTCATCAGTTGCCTGGTTATTTAGCGAAGTTTTTTCCAGTTAGATATCGAAAAGCAACCATTGACTTATTAGATGAAATTAATTTACAAGTAAGTCAATATATCCGAGGTCAATTAACGGTTGCTTTCTTTGTAGCTGTGTTATTTGTAATTGGATTCTCAGTGGTTGGACTTAAATTTGCTTTAACGTTAGGTATTTTAGCGGGATTCTTAAATTTAATTCCTTATTTGGGCTCATTTTTAGCGATGGTCCCAGCACTTGTGATTGCTGCAGTGGTGTCACCGATTATGCTAGTGAAAGTTATTATTGTCTTTGCTATTGAACAAACTATTGAGGCAAGATTAATTTCACCATTAATTTTGGGTAGTAGCTTGGCGATTCATCCTGTGACCATTTTAATTGTTTTATTGGGATCTGGACGTGTTTTTGGGTTAGTTGGGGTCATTTTTGGAATCCCTGGATATGCGATCCTTAAAGTTATTGTGACACGACTTTTTGCATCGTATAAAGAAAATTCTGGCTTATATGTTGAATCAGAATCTACAAAAACAAATGAAGATAAAGAAAAAAGTTAGACAAATTTTATTTTGTCTAACTTTTTTTGGTTTATAATGTGTCGCCATTAAAAATTGAATTTTTAACGATAACATAATCAACTTTTTCGAGAGCGGAAAGTTTGTTTCCACCGGCATAAGAAATTGAAGATTGTAAATCTTGTTGCATTTCAATTAAAGTTTCGTGGATATCACCCTTGAAAGGCACCAACATTTTTTTACCTTCAACGTTCGTGTGACTGCCTTTTTGGTATTCAGAAGCTGAACCAAAATAACTTTTGAATAAATGACCGTCTTTTTCAATTAACTCACCAGGACTTTGTTTGTGACCAGCGAAGAGTGAACCAATCATACACATTGACGCACCGAATCTAACTGATTTAGCGATATCGCCATGTGTTCTTATCCCACCATCCGTGATAATGGGTTTACTGGCTGCTTTAGCACATAAGCGGAGAGCAGCTAATTGCCAACCCCCAGTACCAAAGCCAGTTTTAATTTTAGTAATGCAGACTTTTCCAGGTCCAATGCCGACTTTAGTGGCATCAGCACCGGCATTTTCAAGTTCTCTAACGCCTTCTGGTGTTCCGACGTTCCCAGCGATTAAGAATGATTCTGGTAGCCATTTTTTAATATGGTGGATTAAATCAATAACACTTTGTGCGTGACCATGTGCCACATCAATTGTAATATATTCTGGAATTAACTTAGCTTCAGCAAGTTCTTCAATCAATTGCCATTCTCTAGGTTTAACCCCGACACTGATAGAAGCAAATAAACCTTTTTCGTGCATTTTTTTAACAAAGGGTAGGCGACTGGCTTCATCGAAACGGTGCATGACGTAGAAGTAGTCATTTGCTGCTAACCATTCTGCCAATGGTTCATCAATAATGGTCTGCATATTTGCAGGTACAACAGGTAATTTAAAACGACGAGGGCCGAATTGGACAGACGTGTCGACCTCAGAACGGCTGTTAACGATACATTTATTAGGGACAAGCTGAATATCTTCATAATCAAAAACTGGCATAATGTCTCCTCATTTCTTATAAACACGAACTATTTTTTGTATTTTTAAATTAACATCAGTAACCAAAGGATAATTTACGCTATTGAGGGACGTAAGTCAACCTATTTACGAAATTAATCGAAAATTAAATAAGAATACGTGAAATAATAGGTGGCGTGCTATAATTATTTTGGGAGTGATTATCATCGTAAAAAAAGAAAAAGTAAAAAAAACAAATGATGAACGTATTTTAGATCAACACCATATTGAATTTGAGAGTTATACTTTTGATTTCTTGGGTGGTCGACAAATGGATTCAAGTAAAGAAGCTAAAGAACTTGGCACCGATGAACGCAGTATTTTAAAAACAATTGTTTTACAAGGAAGTAAGGGCGACAAAGATTACGTGGTTGTCTGTTTACCGATTACGTTTGAGATTGATTTGAAATTGGTTGCGCGTGAATTGAATGAAAAGCAATTACACTTAGCGGACAATAAAAATCTAATTAATATTACGGGCTATGTCCATGGTGCGAATACCCCAATTGGCATTAATGTCCGAAAAGGATTTCCTATCTATTTTGATGAACGTATTCAGGAATTTGACAAAATATGGGTTTCAGCTGGTAAAGTTGGCCGGTCTGTTGGCGTAAAACGTGAAGAACTTGTGGCTTTAGTTAAAGGTCAGTACATTAATATTGAAAAATAAATAGCTATTAAAACGATAAAAAGGAATAAGTGTATATTGAAAAAAATTGAGAAAAGTGCCGTTTTTTTAAAAAATAAAATCGCGTTGTTTAGATGTCCCGTTTGTTTACAACCTTATAACAAAGTAGAGGGACAGACGATGTTTTGTCCTGAAAATCACCAGATTGATCTATCAAAAAAAGGAACCCTTTTTTTCTTGAATCATGGGGTTAAAAGTGATTATGAATTAGATATGTGGTTAGCAAGACGACAGTTATTACAGGCTGGGTTATTTAGGCCAATCACTGACAAAATTCTGGAACAACTTTCTGATGAGAAAGAAACAATCATGGATGTAGGCTGTGGAGAGGGGACGCCACTTCACGATATTGAAGTGACCCGTCAAAATGTGGAAGATACTTATGTTGGATTTGATATTTCAAAAGATGCGATTAATTATGCCACGCAGCAAGAGACAGACGCTTTTTATTGCATTGCTGATTTGGCAAAATTACCATTTAATAATCAGTCATTTTCGACAATTATTGATATCTTTTCACCGTCTGCCTATGCGGAATTTGATCGTGTCTTGAAAGATGACGGACAATTATTAAAAATCATCCCAAATTCAAATTATTTAGTTGAGTTACGTGAACTTTTATATAACGAAGAAAGTCATAATAGAAGTTACAGTAACGAAAAAGTTTTGAATCTATTTAAAGAAAATTATCCTAATTCTGAACAAATCACAATTAGCTATCAATTTGATATTCCGGAAGGTTTATTTCCAGCTTTACTTGAAATGACGCCGTTACATTGGGGTGCTACATCAGATAATCAAGCTAAAGCAAAAGAAAATCCTTTGAAACAAATTACGGTTGATGTCACCTTATTGAAATATCGTAAAAAATAAGTCAGACTAGGTGTTGTAACGTAAAAAATGCTGTGTTATTATGAATATACGAATTCGGTTGTTTAGGAATTGTCGACGATGTTGTCAGTTCCTGGAAATTGGTCTTCATTAACGTATCTTTTCGCCGTGCCCACACCGAAATGATGCGTTTTTTTGTTGCCTAAAAATAATAAAACCTTTTGGAAGGATGTTAATTTTGACGAATCATATTGCGCTCTTTGAACCACTTATGCCTGCTAATACAGGAAATATTGCGAGAACTTGTGCTGGAACAGATACTGAACTACATTTAATTGAACCCCTAGGATTTTCAACTGACGACAAATATTTAAAACGTGCAGGCTTAGATTATTGGGATAAAGTGAAAATAACGTACCATAAAAACTTACAGGATTTTTTGGCATCTGTTCCAGATCAAAAACAACTTTTTTTGGTTTCTAAATTTGCGCCACAAACGTATTCACAAGTTGATTATTCTGATGTGAATAAAGATTACTACTTTTTATTTGGTAAAGAAACGACGGGACTACCCGAAAACTTCATGCGTCAAAACGAAGAAAAAGCCATTCGGATTCCACAAGATGATACACATATTCGTGCCTTAAACTTGTCTAATTCAGCTGCTATTGTGATTTATGAAACGTTGAGACAGCAAGATTTTCCAAACCTTGATAAGACACATACGTATGAAAATGATAAGTTGAAATAACTAGCTTGAGCATTTTATAGACTATAAATTCATAAATAAGCTATACTTAATTTTGGGTTAGAAAAAGGGCCAAAAGTTTATGCTAATAATGATTTTGTAAAAATGGGAGGGTGATTTAGTTTGTTTCAAGTAATAACAATGTTTGGATTCGATGAACCTTGGTGGTTTTTCGATGATTGGAAAACACATATTCAAAAGACCATTGATTTTGATTCAATGGATGATGCAGTTGCATTTTTTGAAAAGCAGTCGAGCACGTTTACAGATGAATTTAAGTATCAAAAAAGTAAACGTCACTATTTAACAGCTTTTTGGGATGATGAACAAAAAGATTTTTGTTCAGATTGTGGCGATGACTTGCAATTATATCAAGGGTTATTGTTAGTGAAAGATGGTAAAGAAATAGTCGTAGAAACAGAGAGTTAGTAACGCTTATGTTATTAGCTCTTTTTTTCTGTCAATGATTGAATGGTAACCACGTAGGCTAGCTAAGATATGGTATAATTGAGTATTCATTTTAACAGAAGGAGGAACTGTTTTGGCTCAAAAAAAGAAAACAAAAAAAAGAACAACCAAAAAAACAGTTCAATACAAATTTTCTAAAAATATAATTGGTGTCATATTTTTATTATTTGGGATTCTTGGCGTCCTAACGCTGGGATATTTGGGGAACTTATTCGCTAACGTCTTTCGCTTATTTGTTGGAAATACGTATCAATTTGCATTATTAATTCTTGGTGTGTATGGCAGCTATTTAATGATTATGGGTAAAGAACCAAAATTTAAAAAACGAATTAGTTGGGGAGGCGTTGTGTTATACATTGGCGTCTTAGTCTTCTTTGAAGCCTGGTTTGTCGGCCATTCATCTGTACATAGCCAATTTATTCAATACACATGGCAGACGCTTGTGTCTGACTTTAAACAGTCCTCAGTTAATTCAACTGTTGGTGGCGGGATGATTGGGGCGAGTTTATACCAATTATCATACTTTTTAGTGTCACAAGCAGGAACCTATATTGTGAGCACACTTTTCATTTTAGCGGGCTTATTTATTATTTTTGATTTATCTTTTTCAGAAGTCATGTATACGGTACATCGTTACTTTAATGTCATTGTTGCATGGTCAAGAGAAGGCTTACGCCGGACTAAAGTGGCAATTGATAATTTTAAAGAAGAACGACAGGAAGAAAAAGAAAATCAGGTTGATGACAAACCGAAACCATTAGCTGATCAGGTACCTAAAGTTGAGAAAGTAAAAATTGAACCAGAAGTGACGATTGATCAACCGCCAATTATTACACAACAAGAACCAGATTCAGAAATAGTCGAATCTGATAATGAACCTTTGGTGTCTAACGGGATGGCTGATGATAATGAAGATTATCAGTTGCCACCAGTAACGTTATTGACCAAGATTCCAAAAGAAGACCAAAGTAGTGAATATAAAACAATTGAAAAAAACACCAAAATATTGAAACAAACGTTTGAAAGCTTTGGTGTTGACGTCGAGATTAAAAGTGTGAGCTTAGGGCCATCGGTTACCGAATACGAATTGCATCCGGCAATTGGTGTGAAAGTTAGCAAAATTGTCAATTTGGCGGATGATTTAGCCTTGGCACTTGCTGCTAAAGATATTCGAATTGAAGCCCCAATTCCTGGTAAAGCACTAATTGGGATTGAAGTCCCCAATACTAAAATTTCGATGGTATCATTTAGGGATGTTGTTGAATCTCAACAAAAGAATCCCAAACCAGACAAAGTGCTTGAGGTTCCTTTAGGTCGGGATGTTTCAGGTCAACTAGTGACAGCAGACTTAACAACGATGCCTCATTTACTGATTGCTGGATCAACAGGGAGTGGTAAATCAGTCGCAATTAACGGGATTATCACGAGTTTATTAATGAACACGAAGCCAAATCAGGTTAAGTTCATGTTGATTGATCCTAAAAAAGTTGAATTGGGTGTTTATAATGGTATTCCCCATTTATTAACGCCTGTTGTGACTAATCCTAAGAAAGCATCACGGGCTTTACATAAAGTTGTTTCTGAAATGGAAAGACGTTATGAGTTATTTGCGGATGCTAGTCAACGGAATATTTCGGGATATAATCAAATGATTATACAAGAAAATGAGCAGGATGGGCAGAAAAGAGCCACGTTACCTTATATTGTTGTTATTGTTGATGAATTGGCAGATTTGATGATGGTTGCTTCAAATGAAGTTGAAGATGCTATTATTCGTTTGGCGCAAATGGCTAGAGCTGCTGGCATTCATATGATTTTGGCAACACAACGGCCATCTGTTGATGTTATTACGGGATTAATTAAAGCGAATGTGCCATCACGAATGGCTTTTGCTGTTTCAAGTGGGATTGATTCGAGAACAATTATTGATAGTAATGGGGCTGAAAAACTCTTAGGACGTGGGGATATGCTGTTCTTACCAATGGGGATGAACAAACCTATCCGTGTACAAGATGCGTATATTTCAGATAAAGATGTTGAAAGTGTTATTTCATTCATTAAAGAACAACAAGACCCTCAATACGATGAAACAATGATTGTGACAGATGAAGAAACGGCCAGTTCAGGGGCATCTGCTGATTCAGAAGATGAATTATATGGTGATGCTGTTAAATTAGTCGCACATGAGCAATCTTGCAGTGTCTCTATGTTACAAAGACGATTTAGAATTGGCTATAATCGAGCTGCTAGAATTGTTGATGAGATGGAAGCTAAAGGAATTGTTGGACCACCAGAAGGAAGTAAGCCACGTAAAGTTTTAATAAACGAAGAAACTGATAGCCCAAATTAGGGTCATCAGTTTTTTTGCTTATTTTAGACAGCTTGTTACGAAATAATTAAATTTGTGTTTCATTAGTCTTTCAATTATTATAGTAGAAGAACGTCCGATTAAAAGGAGGCACATTTTTGTGCGTAAACAATTAAAAACTGGGATTAACTTAACCGTTATTGAAAATAATCAATTTAAAACAAATAGAATTGTGATTAACTTTGTTGCACCTTTATCAGAAAAAAATTCAGCAGAACGTATGCTATTAGCTAACTTATTAGAGATTAGTAGTGAAAAATACCCGTCTCAACAAAAATTATCAGAAAAATTATCAGAACTTTATGGTGCAAGTTTTGGTATTACCGTTAGCAAAAAAGGAAACTACCATGTTATTAGTTTAATTTTTAACGGCGTAAATGATAAATTTTTAGAACATAAAACAGATAGTTTAAAAGAAATTTTTGATTTTATTAAAGAAATTATTTTTAATCCAATGGTGACAGATGGTCATTTTGATGAAGAAACATTTAAACGTCAAAAAGAAAATTTGATGATGTCAATCAGAAGTATTAGTGATGACAAACAATCATACGCTGGATTAGAATTACAAAAACTTTATTTCCAAAATGATCAAGCTGTTCCAAGTTATGGCACTGTTGAAGCTATCGAAAAGATAACGGCAACAAGTTTATTTGATTATTACAAACAAATGTTGGCAACTAACCGCATTGATATTTTTGTGCTTGGTGAATTGGATGAAGCGCAAACTGAAGAGACCGTTAACCTGTTACCATTTACACCTAGAGAATTTGAAATGATTCCTATTTTTTATCACCAAGAAATCAAAGAAGTTGTGTCTAAAACGGAAACGCAAGCAGTAACTCAAGGTAAATTAAATATGGCGTACCAATTGCCAGTTTATTATAGAGAAAACAGTTATTATGCAGGCCTTATTTTTAATGGCGTTTTTGGTGGGTCACCATTAGCTAAATTATTTGTAAATGTCCGTGAAAAAGCTAGCTTGGCCTATTATGCAAGCAGCTCATTAGATACTTTTAGAGGGATCTTAACCGTACAAACAGGGATTGAATCGCAAAACAAAGACAAAGTTATCGAAATTGTTCAACAACAGTTAGATGACATTATTGCTGGAGATATCAGTGATGAGTTATTAAATAAAACAAAAATGACGATGATTAATCAATTTCAAAGTAGCCTTGACTCACAAATGGCATTAATCAACCAATCGATGGTTGATCAATTGACACAGACAAAAGTCAGTACAACGGAATGGATAGACGGCATTAATAGCGTGGATAAAGCTGCCGTTCAAGCCATCGCTCGTGATGTAAAGTTACAAGCAATCTTCTTTTTGAATGGAGAAATCAAGTAATGCAATCATTAGAATATCCGCAGTTTGACGAAATATTGTATACAGAAACGTTAGAAAATGGGCTAAAAGTAAATATTTTACCTCGTAAGGGATTTCATAAAACTTACGGTATTTTTACGACTAATTATGGTTCAGTAGATAGTGTCTTCGTCCCAATCGGTGAAGAAGACATGGTGCATGTGCCAGACGGTATTGCACATTTCTTGGAACATAAAATGTTTGAAAAAGCGGATCATGATGCTTTTGATTTGTTTGGTGAATATGGTGCTAGTGCAAATGCCTTTACGAGTTTTACACGTACAAGCTACTTATTCTCAAGTGCTAATCATGTTCCTGAAAACATTGAAACGTTACTAGATTTTGTACAAGATCCTTACTTTACACCTGAAACGGTTGAAAAAGAAAAAGGCATTATTGGACAAGAAATTCAAATGTACGATGATGATCCTAATTGGCGCTTATATTTTGGTATTTTGGGTAACCTTTATCCTAATCATCCTGTCAGCAGTGACATTGCAGGAACCGTTGAATCGATTAATAAGATTACTGCAGATGATTTATATAAATGTTACGAAACTTTTTATCATCCAAGTAATATGAACTTATTTATTGTTGGTAATGTGGATCCCGAAGAGACATTAGCCTTAATTAAAGCTAATCAAAGCCGTAAAACTTTCCCAGAAGCAGCAGAATCAATTAAACGAGCAATTCCTGAAATTCAAGTTGACGGTTCGGATATTATGCCATATCGTGCAGCTGAAATGCCTATCCAACGTGCTAAAACAATCGTGGGGATTAAAGGGCTAGATGACGTACCAGAAGGTCGTGATGGCTTGAAGTATAAGGAAACAATTCATATGCTTCTTTATCTTCTATTTGGTGATACGGCACTGCAATATATGAAATTATATGATGAAGGTATATTAGATGATTCATTTGGTTATGAATTTGAAATTGAACGTGGCTTTCATTTTGCCAGCATTAGTGGCGATACTGACGATCCACAAAAATTATCAGATGCTATTATTCATATTTTAGAAAATGCAGCGGATTATCTTTCTGATGCTGATGAACAGTTTGAATTGGCTAAACGTGAGATGTTAGGACAATCAATTCAATCAATGAATTCGCTTGAAAGTATTGCAAATCAATATGATGGTGACTTGTTTGCTGATGCAACTGTCTTTGATAGAGCACCAATTATTGAAAATATGACGTTGGATCAAGTTCGACAAGGTGCTAAAGACTTTATTCGTTCTGAAGCCATGAGTGTTTACCAAATTATGGCTAAAGAGGATAAATAAATGAGTTGGGCAGTTATTTTCGGTGCGTCTGGTGATATTGGACAAATGATTGCACGACAATTGGCTGATGTTGGTTGGTCATTGACGTTGCATTATTATCGAAATGAAGAAGCCATGACGAAATTGACACAAGAGCTCACACAAAAATATCCAAAGCAAGATTTTTTGACGCTGCAATATGACATGACTGCGGATGATATTGAAACCGTTACTTCGCAGTTGTTTTCCGTTGATGCTTTAATATTTGCTGAGGGGACAACCTCGTATCATTTATTTAATGAAGCCCCAATGGCTGATTTAGATAAAATGATGAAAATGCAAGTACAAACACCATTGGCAGTTATTCAGCAATTGGAATCGAAGTTAGCCCAAAATCACTTTGGTCGAATTGTTTTTATTGGTTCGATTTATGGTGGCGTTGGTAGTCCGATGGAAGTGTTATACAGTACGGTCAAAGGTGCGCTGTCGTCTTTTTCAAGTGCATATAGTAAGGAAGTTGCTTCATTAGGGATCACAGTTAATGTTGTGGCACCAGGTGCGGTTGATACAAAAATGAATCAGCAATTCTCTGAAGAGGCAAGGGAAGCCATTTCAAGTGACATTCCCATGGGACGCTTTGCTCACCCCGAAGAAATTGGATTTTGGGTAAAACAATTGTTGGCTAAAGAGGCAGGATACCTCACCGGTCAAACAATCTATGTCTCTGGCGGATGGTTGAAATAAAATAATAAAATTTTAATAAATTGCTTATACTGACTATGTTATACTAATATTTAGAGGGTTAACTATTAAATCAAGTGGAGAATTAGACATGAGTGAAATTGGAAAAACATTACAAGAAGCAAGAATAAATAAAGGCTATACGATAGATGATTTACAACAAATGACGAAAATTCAAAAACGTTATTTGATTGCAATTGAAGATGAAAAATTTTCTGATTTACCAGGAGATTTTTATGTGCGTGCATTTGTTAAACAGTATGCGGAAACCGTTGATTTGGATGCGGATGACTTACTAAAAGAATTCAATGAAACACTTCCTGATGCGCAAGAAAAAATGGTTGCAAAGGAACAGGCATCACGGTCTGAAAAATCTGCTAAAATGCCTAAGGACGGCAAGATTGACAAGTTTATGTCATACTTACCAACCATTATTATTGTTGTAATTGTATTAGGTATTTTAGGAACCATTTATGGCGTGACGTTGAACAATAAAAACACAGATACTCAAATTGAAAGCTCAAGCTCTAAAGTGTCTGTATCAACAGATTCAAAGGCCAAAGCTAAACAGTCAAGTTCTGAGTCAGCAAAAACAAGCTCAAGTTCTTCTTCTAAGAAAGTAAAGAAAACACAAAAATTAACGTATGTTTCAGATTCTGGTACAAACAGTGTTTATACAATGGAAAATGCACCAACAACTTCTAAAATTAAGTTGACGGCTTCTGGTAGTGCTGCATGGAGTTCTGTGACAGCCGATGGTACACAGTTATGGCAAGCAACACTTGTGTCAGACGCAAGTGCTAATGTAACTATTCCAGCAGGGGTAAAGGCAGTTGTCTTTAGTTTTGGGAATGCACCAGCCATGAAAATTACAATTAATGGCAAAACACTTGATTTTATGAAAACTAATGCAACCTTACAAGTTAGAACGGTTACTATAAATATTAAATAAGCCAAAATTGTCAACAACAGATATCGTGTTGTTGACAATTTTTTAAAAGGGGATCAATGATGAATTTACCAAATAAATTAACGGTTGTGCGAATTATACTTATTCCAATCTTTATGTTGGTGTTACTACTCCCACTTGATTGGGGAACAGTTACTTGGGTTGGCACTCAGATTCAAGTGACACATTTAGTTGGCGCTATTATCTTTGCGGCCGCTTCATTAACTGATTTTTTAGACGGTCAAATTGCACGTCGTCAACATTTAGTTTCTAATTTTGGTAAATTTGCTGATCCATTAGCAGATAAAATGCTTGTGATGACGGCATTTATTATCCTGGTTGCCTTTAATCAAGTGCCTTCATGGGTTGCTGCAATTATTGTATGTCGTGAACTTGCTGTGACTGGTTTACGCTTGATTATTGTTGAAAACGACGGACAGGTGCTGGCTGCTGCTATGCCAGGTAAAATCAAAACGACAACGCAAATGCTTGCCATTATTTTATTATTCTTAAATAATGTTCTATTTGCAGCAATCAATGTGCCAATGGCTGCGATTCTCCTCTATATTTGCTTATTCTTTACCATTTATTCAGGTATCGATTACTTTGTTCAAAACAGAGCGATTTTCTCAGATTCATTTGAAAAATAAAAATAGTTAGACTAAAACGATTAAGGTTTTAGTCTTTTTTAATTAAAACTAGGAGGCAACATCATGCATGCAGAGATAATTGCAGTTGGAACAGAAATATTATTAGGACAAATTGTGAATACGAATAGTGCTTTTTTGGCTGAAAAATTAGCTAATTTGGGCGTTAATGTCTTTTACCAGACAGTTGTTGGTGATAATGAAGAACGAATGCTAGAGGCCATTGAAATGGCTTCTAAACGTAATGATTTAGTTATCCTTTCTGGAGGACTTGGACCAACAGAAGATGATTTAACGAAACAAATGGTCGCTAAGTTTTTGAATGAAACATTAATTGAAGACACTGAAGCCATGACGAAAATTGAAGAACACTTTGCGCAAACAGGTCGACAAATGACTGAAAATAATAAATTACAAGCGCTATACATTGATAAATCAGAACCAATTAAAAATCATGCTGGTATGGCTGTTGGTGATTTTTATAAAGGTGCTGCATGCGATTTTCTACTTTTACCCGGACCACCTAAGGAATTAAAAACCATGTTTAATAGAGAGGTTGTGCCTTTGTTAGAGAGGGAATACAACTTGAATAGTCATCTTGAATCAAAGGTGTTACGTTTCTTTGGAATAGGTGAGTCAAAATTAGTGACAGAATTGCAAGATATAATAGAATCACAAACAAATCCTACAATTGCGCCTTATGCTAAAACAAATGAAGTCACTTTACGAATTACGGCAAGTGGTGCGGAAGGTCAATCGACTGAAAAATTAATTAACGAAATGGAAAAGCGTGTCTTATCCAGAGTTGGTGACTATTTTTATGGTTATGGGGATCAGAATTCTTTACAAAATGTGGTCGTCACTAAATTAATTGAAAAGAAGCTATCGGTTTCTGCGGCAGAGAGTTTAACAGCAGGCTTATTTCAAAGTACATTGGCAGAAATACCAGGCGTTTCAACTATTTATCCTGGTGGATTTGTGACTTATGCGGATGCAGCTAAAACAGAACTCTTAGGTGTTCAAGCTGCAGATATTGAAAAAGATGGTGTTGTTAGCCAAGAAATTGCAAAGCAAATGGCGACTCAAACGCAACGTAAAATGAAAACAGATATTGCAATTTCATTTACTGGCGTTGCAGGTCCAGATGAGCTTGAAGGCCAAAAAGTCGGAACGGTTTGGATTGGACTAGCTGTCAAAGGAAATCCTGTTATGGCAAAACAATTTCATTTTGCTGGTAATCGAGAAACAATTAGACAAAGAAGTGTTTTAAGCGGGCTTAAATGGATATTCGATGAAATTCTGGCAAATTAATGAGTGAATTATTAAAAATGAAAATGGATTGTTGTTGACAGCGGGGGGCAATTAACCGTAAAATACTAAAGTGTATATGAACAAAATAAAAAACATCTAAAAATTTATGATTAGCTAAATTAATCATTATTTGATGATGCGGAGGTGGAATTGTATGGGAGTTATAATAACCGTATTAATCATCGCTATCATCGCTATTATCGCTTTAGTTGTTGGAATTTTTATTGGAATTGCATATAGAAAGTCAAATTTCGAAAAAACACTTGATGTCGCAACACATACGGCTGAAGGTATTTTACAAAGTGCAAAGAAAGATGCTGAGACTCAAAAAAAAGAAGCTGTTCTAGAAGCTAAAGAAGAAAGTCAAAGTTATCGTGATAAAATAGACAATGAGTTAAAGGAACGACGTTCAGAGATTCAAAAGCAAGAAAATCGAGTGATTCAACGTGAAGAAACTTTAGATCGTAAAGATGGCGCACTAGATAAACGCGAACAAACGCTAGAGAATAAAGAGAAAAAAGTAACGTCTGACCAAAAACTGATTGACACAAAACAACAAGAAGCTACTTCACTTATTCAGGCACAACAAGAAGAACTTGAAAGAGTTGCTTCTCTAACACAAACACAAGCACAAACTATTATTATGGACGATACCAAAGAATCATTGAGTCATGAACGAGCTGTCATGATTAAGGAAAGTGACAAGCAAGCTAAATCAGAAGCTGATCGTAATGCTAAAGATTTAGTTGCTCAAGCTATTCAAAGAAGTGCAGCTGACATGGTTTCTGAAACAACTGTTTCATTAGTTACCTTGCCAAATGATGAAATGAAGGGTCGTATCATTGGCCGTGAAGGACGTAATATTCGAACATTAGAGACCTTAACGGGGATTGATTTAATTATCGATGATACGCCTGAAGCAGTCGTTTTAAGTGGGTTTGATCCAGTTCGTCGTGAAATTGCCAAAATGACCCTTGAAAAATTAATTCAAGATGGTCGGATTCATCCGGCACGAATCGAAGAAATGGTTGAAAAATCACGTAAAGAAATGGATGAGAAGATTCGTGAATTGGGTGAACAAACAACCTTTGATCTCGGACTTCATACAATTCATCCAGACTTAATTAAAACAATTGGTCGATTGAATTATCGAACAAGTTATGGGCAAAATGTATTGACCCATTCTATTGAAGTTGCCAAGATAGCAGGTGTGTTAGCCGCTGAATTGGGTGAAGATGTGACATTAGCAAAACGCGCAGGATTATTACATGATATTGGAAAAGCAGTTGATCATGAAGTTGATGGTTCACATGTGGAAATTGGTCTTGAATTAGCTAAGAAGTATAAAGAAAATGATGTTGTGATTAACACCATTGCCTCACATCATGGTGATGTTGAAGCTAAATATACGATTGCTATTCTTGTGGCAGCAGCTGATGCTGTTTCAGCCGCAAGACCGGGTGCACGAAGTGAATCATTAGAAAATTATATTCATAGACTTGAAAAACTCGAAGATATTACCCATGAATTTAAGGGTGTTCAGAAGAGTTATGCTATTCAAGCTGGTCGTGAAGTACGTGTTATTGTCACGCCAAATGAAGTTAATGATATTCAAGCAACTGTTTTAGCTAGAGATATTAAAAATAGAATTGAAGATGAACTCGAATATCCAGGACACATTAAGGTGACTGTTGTTCGAGAAACAAGAGCAATTGAGTACGCAAAATAAATAAAAATGGTGGTGATTTAAGATTAATTTCTTAAATCACCACTTTTTGGCTAGTAACCCTTTTAATCGCATGTCTATTAAAATGAAAAAATGGTAAACTAGGTCTATATATAAGAAAAGAGGACAACCATGCGTTTATTATTTGTCGGAGATGTGGTTGGCGATTCAGGCCAACAAATGATTAAAGAGTATTTACCAAAATTAAAAAGAAAATTTCATCCACAAGCGACTATTGTAAATGGTGAAAATGCAACAAAAGGCCGCGGTATTAATGAATCTGTTTATAAAGCCTTTCTTCAATCAGGTGCTGATGTGGTTACAATGGGTAATCATACTTGGGATAACCGAGATATTCAGGATTTTATTGGTAGTGCGAAAAAACTCATTAGACCGGCAAACTTTTCAGCAAATCAAGTTCCCGGAATTGGCCATACAATTATTAATATTAACCAACAAAAATTGGCTGTGATTGATCTACAGGGACGTGTTTTCATGACACCTTCAGATGATCCATTTGCGGTTGTCCAAGATATTTTGGAAGACGTAAAAAAAGAAACTGATTTTATTTTCATCGATTTTCATGCAGAAACAACGAGTGAAAAAGAAGCGATTGCTTGGTTCTTAGATGGGCAAGTTTCAGCTGTGGTTGGCACGCATACCCATGTCCCAACAAATGATGCACGTGTGTTACCTAAAGGGACTGCGTTCATGTCAGATGTTGGTATGACAGGACCTTATGATGGTATTTTAGGGATGAAACGTGAAAATGTTATTGGACGTTTCTTATCACAAATGCCTACACGTTTTGAAGTAGATGAAACAGGGCGTCAAACATTATCTGCTTGTGTGATTGATATTGATGACAAAACGGGACATGCAAAGAAAATTTTCCCTGTTTTAATTAATGATGATCATCCCTTCATGGACTAAATTAGAATATAGGAGGCATCTCAAACTATGCCGCAAAAAACAAAACAGACACCAATGATGATTCAATATTTTGACATTAAAGCACAGTATCCTGATGCTTTTTTGTTTTACCGTCTTGGTGATTTTTATGAATTATTTTATGATGATGCCATTAAAGGCTCACAACTGCTTGAATTAACGCTAACAACGCGGAATAAAAAAGCAGACGATCCGATTCCAATGTGTGGTGTGCCCCATCATGCTGCTCAAAATTATATCGATATTTTGGTTGAAAAAGGGTACAAAGTCGCTATTTGTGAACAGGTTGAAGATCCTAAATTAGCTCAAGGAATGGTTAAACGTGAAGTTGTTCAGCTTGTGACACCAGGAACAACGATGGATAACGGTGTGAATGAGTCTAAAGAAAATAACTATTTAACGGCTGTAATTGAAGAAGCAGGTGTCTTTGGCTTTGCTTACGTTGATTTATCAACAGGTGAATTAAAAACGAGTCGTTTGAGTAATTTAGATAATTTAATTAACGAATTAATGAGTTTAAGAACGAAAGAAATTGTTATTAATAGTAGTTTATCTGATGAAACAATTGAAACTTTGGGGAAATTAAATATTATGCTTTCAAAGCAAGAAGTTGGTGAGAACCGTGCTGAATCAAGTTATGCTGTTCAAGAGCTAACGGATTCTCTGGAAATTGCGGTGGTTACTGATTTATTGACCTATCTTTCGGTGACTCAAAAAAGAAGTTTAGATCATTTACAAAAAGCCGTTCATTATGAACCTGAGTTCTTTTTGAAAATGGATCATTATTCAAAATACAATTTAGAATTAATGCAAAATATTCGAACGGGTAAAAAACAAGGGACTTTATTATGGTTGCTAGATGAGACGAAAACAGCGATGGGTGGTCGATTACTTAAACAGTGGATTGACAGACCGTTGATTAATTATGCTGAAATTTTGGATCGTCAAAATAAAGTTGATTTATTAATTAATCATTATTTTGAACGAAGCACGTTACAAGAAGAGTTGGTCAAAGTTTATGATTTGGAAAGATTGGCAGGACGTGTCGCTTTTGGTAGCGTTAATGGGCGTGACTTAGTCCAACTTAAATTATCGCTCAGACAAGTCCCAAAAATTAAATATGTGTTAGATGAAATTAATGATGGTACCTTTTCTGATGTGATTGATAAATTAGATCCAGTTGATGATGTTGCTAATTTGATTGAACGGGCCATTGTTGATGAACCGCCATTGTCGGTTACCGACGGGCATTTAATTAAAGCAGGCTATCATGATCAATTGGATGTCTATCAAGATGCTATGAAAAATGGGAAACAATGGCTAGCTGAAATGGAAGCTAACGAACGTCAATTGACAGGAATTAAAAATCTTAAAATTGGATTTAATCGTGTTTTTGGTTATTTTATTGAAGTGACTAAGTCTAATATTGCCCAAGTGCCAAAGGATAGATATGAACGTAAACAGACGTTAACTAATGCTGAACGCTACATTACTCCTGAACTAAAAGAACGTGAAAGTATTATTTTAGGTGCTGAAAGTAAAGCCGTTGATTTAGAGTATAAATTATTTGTTGAAATTAGAGAAACGGTTAAAAAATCGATTGAGCGCTTACAGCTATTAGCTCAAGGAATTGCGACTTTAGATGTCTTACAAAGTTTTGCTGTTGTCAGTGAAGAGTCTCATTTTGTGAAACCACAATTATTAAAAGAAGGTCATCAACTGGCTATTACGGCTGGCTGGCATCCGGTTGTCGAAAAAGTGATGGGGAAACAAAGTTACATTCCAAATGATGTGAAGATGCCGGAAACACTGGATATCTTATTAATTACGGGACCTAATATGTCCGGTAAAAGTACGTACATGCGACAGTTAGCTTTAACGGTTGTAATGGCTCAGATTGGCTGTTTTGTGCCTGCGGAAGCGGCTAAAATGCCAATCTTTGATCAAATTTTTACACGAATTGGTGCAGCTGATGATTTAATTTCAGGACAAAGTACGTTTATGGTTGAAATGAAAGAAGCCAATCAAGCAATCGAAAATGCGACTGAAAATAGTTTAATTTTATTCGATGAGCTCGGTCGAGGGACGGCAACGTATGACGGGATGGCGCTTGCGCAAGCGATTATTGAGTATGTAGATAAACATGTTCACGCTAAGACCCTTTTTTCAACGCATTATCATGAATTAACAGTGCTTGAAGAAACAGTTACTTCTTTGAAAAATGTCCATGTCGGTGCTATTGAGAAAAATGGCGAATTGGTTTTCTTACACAAAATTCAAGAAGGCGCTGCAGATAAATCTTATGGGATTCACGTTGCTAAATTAGCGGGGATGCCACCAGAATTATTGAGTCGAGCAACGTTAATATTAGCTGATTTAGAATTGAAAAATCAGCAAGTTGATGTTGAACCAGAGGCGCCATCGACGATTAATGAAGATGAGGGGCAACTCTCCTTGTTTTCTGCTGAAGGCTTCTCAAAAGAGCAATCAGCGGTTATGGATGAGCTTAAAGCACTTAACTTGATGAATATGACGCCAAGAGATATCATGAACGTCTTATATGATTGGCAAGAAAAATTGAACAAATAGAGCTGAAGGTGATTAAATGGCGAAAATAATTGAACTACCTACAATTTTAGCGGACCAAATTGCGGCTGGTGAAGTGGTTGAAAGACCTGCATCTGTTGTGAAAGAATTAGTTGAAAATGCGATTGATGCGAATAGTACGCAAATTGATGTCATGGTTGAGGAAGCTGGACTTAAATCAATTAAGGTAATTGATAACGGTGATGGCATCGAAGCCTCTCAGGTTGAGAATGCATTCAAACGACATGCCACCAGTAAAATTACGACAAGGGAAGATTTATTTAAAATTAGGACGTTAGGTTTCCGTGGTGAAGCTTTACCTAGTATTGCGTCAGTTGCTAAAGTGACCTTAAATACAGCCGTAGAAGGGCAGTCTGGTGCTTTGATTGCCGTAAATGGTGGTGAGATAGTTGATGAAAAAGCGTCAGCTAGTCGAAGAGGAACGGAAATGACCGTCTCTGACTTATTTTTTAATACACCTGCTCGGTTAAAATATGTTAAATCATTGCAAACAGAAATGTCAGTTATTAGTGACATGATGAATCGGTTGGCAATGAGTCACACGAGTATTTCATTTTCTTTAACTCATGATGGTAAAGAATTACTGAAAACAACCGGTAATGGACAGTTACAACAGACCATTTCTGCTATTTATGGGGTTAAAAGTGCGCGCCAAATGCTTGCATTTAGTGGGCATGATTTAGATTTTAAAGTCAGTGGCTATACGTCATTGCCAGAATTAACTCGTGCTGGACGTCACTTTATTTCGATTTTAATTAATGGTCGATATGTTAAAAATGTTAATTTGAATAAAGCCATTATCAAAGGTTATGGGTCAAAATTGATGGTGGGTCGCTACCCCATTACAGTTTTGAATATTCAATTAGACCCTTTGCTGGTTGATGTGAATGTGCATCCAACTAAACAAGAAGTTCGATTGAGTAAAGAACCAGAGTTAACGGAGCTTATTACAAAAATTATTTATGAACGAATTGCTAAAGAAAACTTGATTCCAGAGGCATTGGAAAATTTAAGTTCAAAGAAACGTGAAAAAATAGACACGGATCAATTACAATTTGACTTAAATGAAGCATCAAGTAAATATCAAGCCAAATCTAGCTTGCCAGTCGCAGTAGTAGTTAGTCCTAAGGTTGATGTTGCTGTCAGCGAGGATTTGAACCAGATGGCAGAAACTGTCGAACCTATTTCAATTCAAGTAGCTGAACAATTGGATTCAAAACGCGTTAATGATTTTGAAACGCGATATGCCAACGAATCGAATGTAGCGCCATTTTCAGCTGATGAGCAGATTGAAGACTCAGTGGCGGAACAATCAACAATTAATGAAGAAGCATTTATAACGAAAAAAAGTGAACAGCGATTTCCTGATTTAAAGTATATTGGACAAATGCATGGGACCTATTTATTTACGGAATCAGAAGATGGCTTGTACATTTTAGATCAGCATGCTGCGCAAGAACGGATTAATTATGAGTTTTATCGTAAACAAATTGGTGAAGTTTCCAATGATTTACAAAATTTATTGGTGCCCATCGTTCTAGAATATACGACAAGTGAGGCCATGATTATTACGGAACATGCTGAGATATTGGAAAAAGTGGGTCTGATTCTTGAACCTTTTGGGCAAAATAGTTTTATTATTCGACAACATCCAACTTGGTTCAAAGAGGGTCAAGAAGAAAGTACAATCAGAGAAATGGTTGATTATTTACTTGCTGATGGGAAGTTATCGGTTGCTGACTTTAGAGAAAAAGCAGCTATTATGATGAGCTGTAAGCGAGCAATTAAAGCCAATCATCATCTCGATGATCGACAAGCTAAAGCGTTGATTGAAAATCTGAAAAATGTTGAAAATCCATTTAACTGTCCACATGGACGACCTGTTTTGGTTCATTTTTCCAATCAAGATATGGAACACTTCTTTAAACGTATTCAAGAGTCTCATCAAACGGGTCATGAAGGTTAGAATTAGAGTCAATTATTGCCAAATATTTGGTGATAATTGATTTTTTTGTGAGAACAGATGCGTCTGTATAAATGGGTGGTCTATGGTACAATACTAAGAGCAGATTCATGTAGATTAGGAAAAGTGGGTAAACGAAATGTATGAATATTTTATAGGTCAAATAACGGCGGTAACGCCTTTTTATCTTGTTTTAGAAGTGAATGGAATTGGCTATCAAATTTTTGCTGCGAATCCATTTAGATACCAAGAGGATGCCGAAAAAGCGGTTAAAGTTTTCGTCTATCAGGCCATTCGTGAAAATGATATGACACTATTTGGTTTTTATGATTTGGATGAAAAAAAATTATTCGAAAAATTACTAAATGTTTCAGGAATTGGGCCTAAAAGTGCGCTCGCAATTTTAGCAAATGATGATCATCGTGGGTTAGTGAATGCGATTAATACGGAAGATGTCAGTTATTTAATTAAATTTCCAGGCGTTGGTAAAAAAACGGCACAACAAATTGTACTTGATTTAAAAGGGAAATTAGATGATATTGAAGGACAGGTAACGACAATGCCAGGGCAACAATCGCTAGACTTTATTCCATTACAAGCTTCACCATTCTTGAAAGAAAGTCTTGAAGCTTTATCAGCTTTGGGGTATTCTCAACGTGAGATTAAAGCGATTAGTAAGAATTTGGAATCATTTGAGGCTGACTCAACAGATGCTTATCTTAGAGAAGGTTTAAAATTATTAATGAAAAAATAAAAGGAGGTCGATAAGATGACAGAACAACGGATTGTTTCAAACGAACCAGAAGACAATCAAGAAGAATCCATTGAAAAGTCGCTTCGCCCCCAATTTTTATCACAATATATCGGTCAAGATAAAGTTAAAAATGAACTAAGCGTCTATATTCAGGCTGCTAGACAACGTGAAGAAGCGCTTGATCATGTGTTGCTTTATGGCCCACCTGGTTTAGGAAAGACAACACTTGCGATGGTCATTGCTAACGAAATGCAAGTGACAATTAAGACAACGAGTGGACCAGCGATTGAAAAAGCAGGGGATCTTGTTGCACTTTTAAACGAATTGCAACCCGGGGATGTTTTATTTATTGATGAAATTCATCGTCTACCCAAAATGGTTGAGGAAATGTTGTACTCAGCGATGGAAGATTTTTTTGTGGATATTGTTGTTGGGCAAGGACCAACTGCCCATCCCGTCCATTTTCCATTACCTCCATTTACCTTGATTGGGGCAACCACTCGAGCAGGGCTTTTATCAGCGCCTTTACGAGATCGTTTTGGGATTGTTGAACACATGGCTTATTATAATCAGTCTGATTTACAAGAAATTGTGATTCGTTCAGCGGATATCTTCAATACCAAAATTGAAGAAAGTGGTGCGCATGAATTAGCTCGTCGCTCACGTGGAACGCCACGAATTGCGAACCGTTTATTAAAACGAGTTCGTGATTTTGCAGAAGTTGCCGACCAAAGTGAAATTAATCAAGCAACAGCTGACCATGCGCTGAATTTATTAGCTGTGGACAATCGTGGACTAGATGAAACGGATCGAAAATTGTTAGAAACCATGATTGACTTCTATCAGGGAGGTCCCGTTGGCTTAAGCACGTTGGCAGCTAATATTGGTGAAGAAACAGAAACGATTGCAGAGATGGTTGAACCTTATTTAATGCAAATTGGGTTTATCAAACGAACACCGAGAGGTCGAGTCGCAACAATGGAAGCCTATGAACATTTAAATCGACCTTATGATTTTGACGAGAATAAATAGAGAAGGGTGACGCTATTTTGACTAAACAATTAAGTACAGAAGATTTTGATTATGAGTTACCACAAGAATTAATTGCGCAAACGCCATTAGAAAAACGGGATGCATCGCGGATGTTAGTTTTGGATCATGAGACAGGTGAAATGAAAGATGATTATTTCTATAATGTGATTGATCAATTGCATGCTGGGGATGCGCTTGTTATGAATGATTCACGGGTCATGCCAGCTAGAATTCATGGGATTAGACCTGATACGGGTGGTCATATTGAAGTGTTACTTTTGAATAATACTGACGGCGACAATTGGGAAACATTGGTGAAACCTGCCAAGAAAATGAGAGTCGGTTCTATCATTAGTTTTGGGGATGGTCGCTTAACGGCAACGATTACCAAAGAATTAGAACATGGTGGTCGTATGATTCAATTTACTTATCAGGGTATTTTTATGGAGATTCTGAATGAACTTGGTGAAATGCCGTTACCACCGTACATTAAAGAAACGCTTGAAGACCAAGAGATGTATCAGACGGTTTATTCAAAAGAAGTTGGCTCAGCGGCTGCACCAACAGCTGGATTACATTTTACAACAGATTTATTAGAGAAGATTGAAGCTAAAGGTGTCCACCTCGTCTACTTAACCTTGCACGTTGGATTAGGGACCTTTAGACCCGTTAGTGAAACGAATATTATGGATCATAAAATGCATAGTGAATTTTATCGGTTAACAGAAGATGCTGCTAAAACGTTGAACGATGTCCGCAAGTCAGATGGTAAAATTATCGCAACCGGAACAACATCAATCCGAACACTTGAGACCGTTGGGTCAAAATTTGATGGCGCTATTCAAGCTGATAGTGGTTGGACTGAAATTTTCATTAAACCTGGATATAACTTTAAAGTTGTTGAAGGATTTATCACTAATTTCCATTTACCAAAATCAACGTTAGTTATGTTAGTTGCAGCATTTACAGGACGAAAAAATATTTTAAATGCGTACAAGCATGCGGTTGAGGCTAAATATCGATTCTTTAGTTTTGGCGATGCAATGTACATTAAATAGAATGGAGAATTAATAAATGGTAGAACCAGCAATTAAGTATCGTTTAATTAAAAAAGATAAACGAACTGGTGCCAGACTTGGTGAAATTATTACCCCTCATGGCACATTTCCGACACCCATGTTTATGCCCGTTGGGACATTAGCTTCAGTTAAATCAATGGCGCCTGAAGAATTAGATGAATTAGGGGCTAATATTATTTTATCTAATACGTATCATTTATGGTTACGACCTGGCGAAGACATTGTGCAAGAAGCCGGTGGATTACACAAATTCATGAATTGGGACAAGGGTATTTTGACTGATTCAGGTGGCTTTCAAGTCTTTTCATTAGCTAAAATGCGTGATATTAGTGAAGAAGGTGTTAAGTTTAGAAGCCATTTAAATGGTGAAAAATTATTCTTATCACCAGAAAAAGCAATTCACATTGAAAATGCTTTGGGTGCTGATATTATGATGAGTTTTGATGAGTGTCCTCCATTTATGGAAAGTTACGATTATATTAGTAAATCAGTTGATCGGACGAGTCGTTGGGCTGAACGTGGTCTTAAAGCTCATTTAAATCCTAAAGAACAAGCCTTGTTTGGAATTGTTCAAGGTGGAGGTCATCGTAATTTAAGAGAACGTAGTGCACGTGATTTAGTTTCGATGGATTTTCCTGGTTATTCAATTGGTGGGTTATCTGTGGGTGAATCAAAAGCTGAAATGAATCGTGTCTTAGATTTTACGACGCCTTTATTACCAGAAGACAAACCACGTTATTTAATGGGTGTTGGCTCAGCTGATGCCTTGATTGATGGGGTATTACGTGGCATTGATATGTTCGATTGTGTATTGCCAACACGGATTGCTAGAAATGGGACAACCATGACTTCAATGGGTCGTGTGGTTGTTAAAAATGCTAAATATGAACGTGATTTTAGACCATTAGATGAAAACTGTCATTGTTATACATGTAAAAATTATACGCGTGCTTATTTACGTCATTTGATTAAAGCAAATGAAACGTTTGGAATTCGTTTAACGAGTTACCATAATTTATATTTCTTAACACATTTGATGGCAGATGTTCGTCAAGCTATTATGGATGATAATTTATTGGAATTTCGTGAAGCATTTTTCGAACAATATGGATTTTACGATAAAAATCCTAAGAATTTTTAAATTCTTTTGAATAGGTATGGCGTTCGGTCAAAAAGTTTGATACCCTTGTCTAGTAAGAAAAAAGAAAATAGAGGTGGCTAATTAATGCAATATACTAGTATTTTGATGATTGTGGCTTTATTCGTCTTGATGTATTTCATGATGATTCGTCCACAAAAAAAACAACAACAAAAACAACAAGAAATGATGAACCAATTAAAACCTGGGGATGCTGTTGTCACTATTGGTCGTTTACATGGTGTTATTGATAGTTTTGATGAAGAAGCAAAAACTGTTACGCTTGATTGTGATGGTATTTTCTTAACATTCGAACGTTCAGCAATTGCACGTGTTATGCCAAAGACAGTTGAAGTAGATCATATCGCTAAAGAAGAAA
This sequence comes from Dellaglioa sp. BT-FLS60, assembly GCF_054941065.1. Classification (NCBI taxonomy): domain Bacteria; kingdom Bacillati; phylum Bacillota; class Bacilli; order Lactobacillales; family Lactobacillaceae; genus Dellaglioa; species Dellaglioa sp. BT-FLS60. The sequence continues at coordinate 40,026 of NZ_JBSOLI010000027.1, read as the reverse complement.
CAACAACTAGTGATGCTGCTGTTGAAGCAACTGTTGAAGAAGATAAATTTTCTTCAGATGAAAAATAATCATTTTCAAGTATTAACTTTGAGGTAATCAGAGTTAATACTTTTTTTATTGGGTCTTTTAAGTCCAAGATTCTTGTTTATTTTACTAATAAAATGTAAACTTAAACTATTAAATTAGATATTAATAAAGAGGACTGAGACCTCAAGAAATGAGAGTGGTGTGAAATGATAGAAACGCAACAAAAAGCATTGTTTATTATATTTGGTGGTACTGGTGACTTAGCAAAACGTAAATTGTACCCCTCTCTTTTTAAGTTATTTGAAAAAGGCTTTTTGGATGATAATTTTGCTGTTATTGGAACGGCACGACGTCCTTGGACTGATGATTTTTATCAAAATGTTGTCACTGAATCATTGATTGATATTAGTGAAGATAAAGCTAAAATCGCTGATTTTGCATCACATTTTTATTATCAATCACATGATGTTACTGACGTTGCGCACTATGTAACTTTGAAAAAATTAGCTGACAAACTTGATGCTAAATATCAAATTGAAGGTAACCGGATGTTTTACTTAGCAATGTCGCCTCAATTTTTCGGGACGATTGCAACTCATTTAGGCTCACAACATTTAGTGACTGAAAATGGCTTTAATCGTTTAATTATTGAAAAACCATTTGGTCATGATTTTGACAGTGCCAAAGACTTGAATGATGAAATTAGGAACACATTTAAAGAAGATCAAATATTTAGAATTGATCATTATTTAGGTAAAGAAATGATTCAAAATATTCCAGCTATTCGTTTTGGTAATATTATTACGCAAACGTTGTGGAATAACCAGTATATCGATAATATTCAATTGACATTGAGTGAATCATTGGGTGTTGAAGAACGTGGTGGTTACTATGAAACGAGTGGTGCCATGCGTGATATGTTCCAAAATCATATTATGCAAGTTGTTTCATTGTTAACGATGGACATGCCAAAAGAGTTTATTGCGTCAGAAATTCGTAAAGAAAAATTGAAGGCTTTGAAAGCGATTCATATTTTAAAACCCGATGAAGTTGATGCAAACTTTGTACGTGGCCAATACGATGCTGATGAAGCTGGAACTGAAAAAGCTTATCGTGATGAAGAACAAATTGCCCCTGATTCAATGATTGAAACATTTATTGCTGGTCGTTTGACAATTGATAATGATCGTTGGGCGGGTGTCCCCGTTTATGTTCGAAGTGGTAAACGACTTGTTGAAAAAAATACTGAAATCAATATTGTCTTTAAAAATGTTGAAAAAAATATTTTTGGAACAGGTGCTGAACATGAACATTTAGGTAAAGATGTCTTAACCATTACGGTTGAACCCGATGAACGCTTTAGATTGACGATTAATACGAAAGAAATTGGTCAAGGGTTTAATACAAATAAAACTAATTTAGATTATGTTAATTCACCTGAAACCAAAGCAAATACACCAGAAGCATACGAAAAATTAATTTTGGATGCATTGAATGGTAACGCAATTAATTTTGCCCATTGGAATGAAGTTGCTAAGGCATGGAATATTGCTGATGTGATTTTAGATACATGGCACAATAATGACGATGATAAATCTATTTTCCCTAATTACAAGAGTGGTTCAATGGGACCAGATGCATCAGAAAAATTGTTGACAGATGATGGTAATTACTGGATATATAATCCTAAAAAATAAAATGAGGTAACGTTTCGATGTTAATCGAGGCGTTATTTTTTTATATGATGGGTTTGAAACGAGTGGATAGATAATAAAAAATAATCAGATTGAAAAAGAACGTGTGTTCGTGTAAAATAGACTAAGAAAGGGGTGAGACTGATGGCTGAATTAAACGGTATTACAATAGACGAAAAATTATTAAAAAGGAAAATTATCCATGTTGATATGGATGCTTTTTATGCCTCAATTGAAGAACGTGAACACCCTGAATTTATTGGAAAGCCATTAGTTATCGCCCATGATCCAAGAAAAAATGGTGGTCGTGGCGTCGTAGCTACGGCAAACTATGAGGCAAGAAAACTAGGAATTCATTCCGCAATGGCAGCTCAAGAAGCCTATGAGATTTGTCCTAAGGTCATTTTTCAACCACCTAATTTTACTTTATACAAAGAAGTTTCAAGTCAACTCCATGCCATATTTCATGAATATACCGAAATGATTGAGCCAATTGCTTTTGATGAAGCTTACCTTGATATTACACAAAATAAAAAGGGCCTAAAAAGCGCTATCCAAGCAGCACACATGATTCAAAGAGAAATCTATCAAAAATTACGTTTAACCTGTTCAACAGGTGTTTCATACAATAAATTTTTGGCTAAATTAGCATCAGATTATAATAAACCGGCAGGTATGACGTTAATTCTGCCTGAAGATGTCATTCCGTTTTTATCTGAATTACCAATTGGCAAATTTAGAGGTGTCGGGAAAAAAACGGCACCTAAAATGATTGATCAAGGGATTCTTACTGGAAAAGAATTGCTAGAAAAATCCGAAGTTGAATTAATTCAACAATTTGGTAAATTAGGTTATTTCTTATATAAAAGGGTACGTGGCGTGGATGACCGGCCCGTTGAGTGGCAACGAGAGCGAAAATCAATTGGTAGTGAACGAACATATGGCAAGCTCTTAATGACAACTGATGAGGTTGAAACGCAACTTAGAACTATTGCACATTTGGTTTCTGAAACCTTGAACAAGCAGCAAAAGCATGGCAAGACATTAGTTATTAAAGTTCGCTATCAAGATTTTACGACGCTCACTAAAAGATTAACGCTCGATGAATTTATCCGTAATGATGCACCAACCATTTATTTTTATGGCCGACAGATTTTTGACGAAATTTTGGGTGCAGAAAAAGGGATTCGATTACTTGGCTTAACAATGACAAATTTAGCACCGATAGGTTTTGAGAATATGAAGCTACCATTATTTGAAAAAAAAGTGCCAAATCAGTCTTTGTAATTGCCCACAATAACCGTTATACTTAAGAGCAGCTTTGGAAACGAAAGAAGACTAATTAATTATGAAAATAACATGGCTTGGACAATCAAGTGTTCAAATTCTTACTAATGACAAGATAACGATTTTAATTGATCCATTTATTAAAGATAATCCATTAGTTAAAACGACTGTTGAAGAATTAAATCCAGACTATATTTTGGTGACGCATGCACATGCGGACCACGTTGGTGATACAATTGAATTGGCTAAAAAATCAAACGCTACGGTAATTGCAATTACTGATTTAGCGACTTATTTTAAAGGAGAAGGCTTAACTGTTGAACCTTTGAATTTTGGTGGGCAACTTAAACTACCATTTGGTTCAGTGAAGCTTGTCCCTGCGTGGCATACTGCTGCACTCGTAATCAACGGGAAGCCTAGAACATTAGGTGTTGCTGCAGGATTTGAATTGCATGTTGATGGTAAGGTTCTTTACCATGCCGGAGATACCGCTTTATTTTCAGACATGAAATTAGTTAATCACATGCAACCTGTTGATTTAGCATTTTTACCTATTGGTGACGCATACACAATGGGGATAGAGGATGCAGCAATTGCAGCTGAATTCGTTCAAGCAAAAAAAGTTGTCCCAATACATTACAATACGTTTGCCAGAATTGAACAAAACCCTGTTGAATTTGTTCAATTATTGAATGATGGTGTTGGGATTATTCCCGAGATTGATGTGCCATTCGAGTTTTAAGAAGGAGTCGTTTAAGTGAAAATTGAGCTAGAAATTTTAAAGAAAATCAAACAGTTTGAGACGATTATTATTCATCGACATCAAAGTCCGGACCCTGATGCAATTGGCTCTCAATCAGGTCTAGCAGCAATTATTCGTGCTAGTTTTCCTGATAAAAAGGTGTATCAAGTGGGAACCCCTTCAGCTGGATTAGCATGGATTAGTCATCAGGATGAAATTCCTGATGAAACGTATCAAGAGGCACTTGTAATTGTCATCGATACAGCTAATCGGCCAAGAATTGAAGATGATCGCTATACATCAGGTGCTTATCTGATTAAATTAGATCATCATCCAAATGAGGATGTGTATGGGGACTTGGTTTGGGTAAAAACCAATGCATCAAGTAGTTCCGAATTAGTTATGGATTTAGTTGACCAAGTTGATGGCGGCTTAACGGTTACTGATGATGCAGCTAGAATGTTATATGCTGGCATTGTTGGTGATACGGGTCGTTTTATGTATTCAGCAACGACAGCACATACGATGCAAGTTGTTTCTGATTTAATGACACATAATTTTTCAACAACTAAAATTAATCAAAAGATGGATAATATTACGGCGGGTGTCGCTAAATTATCAGGATATGTCTATGATAATTTAGTGATTACAGAGCATAAGGCTGCATACGTGATATTAACGCATGACTATCTTGATTCAATAGAGTTGGGCGATGCTGGTTCATCTCAAATTGTACCGTTACCAGGTAAAATAATTGAAGTTCAATGCTGGGCAATTTTTGTACAGCAAAAGGATGGTAGCTACCGTGTTCGATTACGCTCAAAAGGGCCAGTAATCAACCAATTAGCAAAAGCACATGATGGCGGTGGACATCCCATGGCCAGTGGTGCAAGAGCCAAAGACCAAGCAGAGTACGAAGAAATAGTTAAATCACTTGATGATTTAGCTAGAACATATACGGGAGAATAAGATGCCAGAAAATTTTAAAAATTTTGGACTGCAATCGTATCTTTTAAAAGCGATTGAAGCCATTCATTTCGATGTACCAACAGAAGTTCAGCAACGTTTGATTCCCGTTATTTTAAAGGGAAAAAGCGTTGTGGGACAATCTCAAACAGGTAGTGGTAAAACACATACTTTCTTATTACCAATTTTTAACCAAATTGATGTATCAAACAACACGGTTCAAGCAGTTATCACAACACCAAGTCGTGAACTTGCTTACCAAATTTATGAAGCTGCTAAACAATTGGCAGAATTTAGTCCTGAACCCATTCATATTCAAAATTATGTTGGTGGAACGGATAAACAACGTCAAATTGATAAATTAAGCAGAAGACAGCCACAAATCGTTATTGGGACACCAGGACGTATTGCCGATTTAATGAGTAGTAATGCTTTAGATATTCACAATGCATCAACTTTAGTTGTGGATGAAGCAGATATGACTCTTGATTTAGGTTTCTTAAAAGAAACAGATCAAATTGCATCTGCATTACCTTCTGATCTTCAAATGATGGTCTTTTCAGCAACGATTCCGCAAAAATTACAACCATTCTTAAAGAAATACATGAAGAATCCAGTTGTCGAAGAAATTGCGGCTAAGTCAGTGATTAGCGATACCATTGAAAATTGGATAATTCCAACAAAGAGTCATGATCGTAATGAAATTATTTATCAATTAATTACGATGGGTCAACCTTATATTGCGCTTATTTTTGCGAATACAAAAACGCGAGTGGATGAGATTGTTGATTATTTACGTAGTAAGGATTTAAAAGTTGCCAAGATTCATGGTGACGTGCCAGCTCGTGAACGTAAACGTGTGATGAAAGAAGTTCAGAACTTGGATTATCAATACGTTGTAGCAACTGATTTAGCTGCTCGAGGCATTGATATTGAAGGGGTCTCACATGTTATCAATGATGATATTCCAAACGATTTGGAATTCTTTATTCACCGTGTTGGTCGTACTGGCCGTAATGGCCTAAGTGGGATTGCCATGACATTGTATGGACCAAATGAAGAAAATAAAATTGCTGAATTAGAAGCAATGGGTATTAAATTTGCGCCTAAAGATATTAAAAAAGGCGAAATCGTTGATTCTTATGATCGTAATCGTCGTGAAAATCGTAAACAAGCAAAAAATCCTTTAGCTCCTGTGATTAAAGGAATGGTTAAAAAAGAGAAGAAAAAACGTAAACCTGGATATAAGAAAAAGATCCAAAAAGCAATCAAACGTAAAGATCAAATGGATCGTCGCGTTAATAGAAAGCAAAATCGTAAAGAATCGTAAGCAAAATTTGACAATTTGAGTTGGTTTCAATATAATTTTTATTAGAAACAAGGATAATTTTAAATAGCCTAACAGAAACATTTCATTTGCTGAGAGAAATGATTATTTAAAAAAGCTACCTTGTGATGTGAATGAAAAGAATGACGTCTACTCAACGTTATCGAGCTTAAGAGGTAAACGACTAAAACATCGTTGCAAGTAAGGTGGTACCGCGCTATAAGCGTCCTTACTCGCAGCGGTGTTTTTTGCTTAAAAATAGAAGGGAAGTCACACTTATGAAAAAAATGACAAGTACTGAAATTCGCCAAATGTATTTAGATTTCTTTAAAGAAAAAGGCCATACAATTGAACCTAGCGCCTCATTGCTACCCGTAGATGATCCAACCTTACTTTGGATTAATTCCGGTGTTGCAACTTTGAAAAAATATTTTGATGGATCAGTTGTACCAGAAAATCCTAGAATAACGAATGCTCAAAAAAGTATTCGAACAAATGATATCGAAAATGTAGGTAAAACAGCACGTCATCATACCTTATTTGAAATGTTGGGTAATTTTTCAATTGGTGATTACTTTAAACCAGAAGCAATTAATTGGGCTTGGGAATTATTGACAAGTGATAAATGGTTTGCATTTGATCCTGAAAAATTATACGTTACCGTTTACCCAAAAGATTTAGAAGCAAAGCGTATTTGGTTAGAAGAAGTTAAATTACCAAAAGATCATCTTATAGAAGTTGAAGATAATTTTTGGGATATTGGTCAAGGACCTAGTGGCCCAGATACAGAAATTTTTTATGATCGTGGACAAAGTTTTAACAATTTGGCTGAAGATGATCCTGAGAATTATCCTGGTGGTGAAAATGAACGCTATTTAGAAGTCTGGAATATTGTCTTCTCTGAGTTTAACCACACCCCTGAAAATACGTATGAACCACTACCTCATCAAAATATTGATACGGGGATGGGCTTAGAACGTGTTGTCTCGATTTTCCAAAATGCCAAAACTAACTTTGAAACAGATTTATTTTTGCCATTAATTGATGCGACTGAAAAAATGAGTGATAATAAAAAGTATGATGATAACGCACAAGATGATATTTCATTTAAAGTTATTGCAGACCATGCTCGTGCCATTGCATTCGCAATTGGTGATGGTGCCTTACCTTCAAATGAAGGACGTGGTTATGTTATCCGTCGCTTAATTCGTCGTGCAGTTATGCATGGACAAAAATTAGGGATAGAAGGCTCATTTTTGACACAACTTGTGCCCGTTGTTGGAAATATAATGAAAGATTATTATCCAGAAGTTTTGGAACAATCTGAGTATATTTCTAAAATTGTTCGTTCTGAAGAAGAACGTTTCAATGAAACATTAAAAGACGGATTACAGTTATTGAACAACTTAATTTTAACGACGAAAGAAGAACATAAATCAGAATTATCTGGTGCCGGTGTCTTCAAGTTATATGATACTTATGGGTTTCCATTTGAATTAACAAAAGAATACGCTGAAGATGAAGGGCTATCTGTGGATCAAGCAGGCTTTGATGCTGAAATGAAACAACAGAAGGATCGTGCACGTGCTGCGCGTGGTAACGCTAAATCAATGGGTGTTCAAAATGGCCTGTTAACAGACATTAAAACAGTTAGCGAATACGTTGGTTATACACAATTTAGTGTTGACGATGCCAAAATTGTTGATTTAATTGTGGATAACGCGTTAGTTGATGCTATCAAACCAGGTGATAATGCACAGGTTATTTTCTCTAAAACACCTTTTTATGCTGAAATGGGTGGACAAGTTGCAGATAAAGGAACTGTTAAAGACGCTGAAGGTCATGTGATTGCTGAAGTAGAAGATGTACAACATGCACCAAATGGCCAAAATTTACATGTAATTAAAGTTCTTGCACCAATGAAAAAAGAGCAATTGGTTAAGTTAGAAATTAACCGAGATTTTCATAAAAAAGTTGAAAAAAATCATACCGCTACGCATTTACTTGATCAAGCATTAAGAGATGTTTTGGGGGAACATACGCATCAAGCAGGCTCATTAGTTGAACCTACTTATCTCCGTTTTGATTTTACAAATGTTGGTTCCGTCTCTGAAAAACAGTTAGAACAAGTCGAAAAAATTGTTAATGACAAAATTTGGGCTGAATTAGCTGTCGAAACGGTTGAAACAGATATTGAATCTGCTAAGAAGATGGGCGCGATTGCGTTATTCTCAGAAAAATATGGAAAAGTAGTGCGTGTTGTTAAAATTGGCGACTATTCAATTGAATTCTGTGGTGGAACGCATGTTTCAAATACCAGTGAAATTGGCTTATTTAAAATCATTTCTGAATCTGGTGTTGGTGCCGGTGTTCGTCGTATTGAAGCAGTAACGTCTAAAGAAGCATTTGACTTCTTAAATGGACGTAGTGAGCTTTTGGAAGCAGCTGCGCAACAAGTGAAAACAAACAAAGTTGTAGAAGTGCCTAAAAAGATTAAACAATTACAAAGTGCTTTGAAGGCAAGTGAACAACAAATTCAGGCTTTTGAAGATAAAATTGCTAGCCAACAAGCTGGGGATGTTTTTAAGAATAAACAAGAAATTAATGGTAAAACATTGATTGCGGCACAAGTCTCTGTTTCAGGGATGTCGCAATTGCGTCAACTTGCTGATCAATGGAAAACGCAAGAATTATCAGATGTTTTAGCTATCGGAACGACGAGTGATGATGGTAAAGTTAATTTAATCACAGCTGTTAGTGCTGCTGGAATTAAATCAGGCTTAAAAGCCGGTGATTTAATTAAGACAATTGCACCATTAGTTGGTGGTGGCGGTGGTGGCCGACCAGATTTAGCCCAAGCTGGTGGTAAAAATCCAGCAGGTCTAGCTGCTGCAATTAAAGAAGCAACAAATTGGTTAGAAAATCAAACAAAATAAAAATTAAAGGAGTATTTATCTATATTGAATAGACAAATACTTTTTTGTTATATTACGGCTTGATTACATCAGCCTATTTTGATTGTCTGATGGGCTTTTTTTTAGTAGAATAGAGGTAACGTAATAAATAGACGGGGGTGTCGCTTTATGAGTTCATTAGATAAAACAATGTTCTTCAATTTCGACGAAAATAATAAAAAAGATGTCCATGATACTTTGGTAACTGTGTACCAAGCACTGGAAGAAAAAGGGTATAATCCTATTAACCAGATTGTTGGCTATTTGTTATCAGGCGATCCCGCATATATTCCTAGATTTAATGATGCACGTAACTTAATTAGAAAATATGAACGTGATGAAATTGTTGAAGAGTTAGTTAAAAATTACTTAAATACAGAAGAAAAGTAGGCAACTAAATGAGATTAATGGGCTTGGATGTTGGTTCAAGAACGGTTGGCGTTTCAATGAGTGATTTGTTAGGATGGACTGCCCAAGGCGTTGAGATTATTCGGATCAATGAGGACAGAAGTGAGTTTGGAATTGAGCGCGTTAAAGAATTGGTCGCAGAGTATGAAGTGACTGGATTTGTGCTTGGATTGCCTAAAAATATGAACAACTCATTAGGTCCCCGTGCTGAAGCTGCACAGAAGTATGGTGAGTTATTGGTTGAAACTTTTGACCTACCAATCGATTTTCAAGATGAACGGTTGACAACAGTTGAGGCAGAACGTATGCTTGTTGAACAGGCTGATACATCAAGAAAAAAAAGAAAAAAAGTTATTGATAAAGTTGCTGCAAGCCTGATTTTACAGAACTATTTAGATGGTAAAGGCAAATTAACTAAAGAATAAAGTGAGGTCACAACATGGATAACGAAGAAGAAAATCAACAAATTACATTAGTAGATGATGATGGTAATGAAACGCTTTTTGAAGTTTTATTCACATTTAATTCTGAAGATTACAATAAATCATATATTATGCTTTATCCGCTTGGCTCAGAAGCTGATGAGGAAGTTGAAATTCAAGCTTACTCATTTAATCCTAATGAAAACGGTGAAGCAACTGAAAGTGATTTAGAACCAATCGAAGATGATGCTGAATGGGACATGGTTGAAGAAGTTTTAAATACCTTCCTTTCAGACGAAAGTATGCAATAGGATGTTATTTGAAAAGTTGAACCAATTGGTTTAACTTTTTTATTTTGCTTAAGATTATACAGCTAGTACCGTGATACGCATATCTCTTTTGCGTTATTCGTGGTAAAATTATTTTTAAATGATTAAATGTGAGGAGGGTGTTCGTTGGAAAAACCAAAAAATAGATATAAAACAAAAATTGGTAAAAAAATGTATACAATTGTTGGATCGGAATCAGACTTGCATATGGACGCCGTAGCAACATTAGTAAAAAATGAATTTCAATCAGTGAAAGATATGCTACCTGAAATTGATGATGAGCAGGCTGCAATGTTAGTAGCAATTAATGCGGTCTCTGATCAAATTAAATTACAAGAAAAATTAAATAGCATTAATGGTGAAGCACAAGTAAAGGAGTAATATTATGATCGTTTCTTTAGTCGTTATTTTTTTATTAATCGTATCCTTTTTCAGTGGTTATAAAAAAGGATTAGTGTTGACCCTTTTGAGAATAGTTGGCTTTGTGGCTATCTATTTATTTGCTCGTATTTTAACAAGTCCTGTTACTAATTGGCTTGGTGGGTATTTTCCAAAATTTTCAACAACAGATAATACAACGATTACGAATCATCTTCAAACTAATTTCTATTCGATGATTGTATTTGCTGTTTTATTCTTTGTAGGTGGCATACTCGTTAGAAGTATTATTAGAGTCATCAATTCAATCACAAAATTACCGATTATTCATCAAGTAAATTCATTAATTGGTGGCCTTTTATCGATTGTGTTGATGTTCATTTTTATTTTCATTGGGTTAACCATTCTATCCGTTTGGCCGAATGAAAAAATTAATGCAGCTGTTTCAGAATCGGTTGTTGCTCAAAAAATATTAACGAATACGCCAACAATGGCCAAAAAAATGATTGTGACAAATGAATCCAAGGATTAATTGTTGGGAGGATTAAGAGATGAACGAAAAAGGGTTAAAAACATTAGAATATCAAAAAGTTAAGCAACAAATTCAAGTATTTATATCAACTGAGTCTGGTCAAGATGAGGTTAATGCATTGAAGCCGATGGCTGAAATTGAAAAAATACAAAAAGAGTTAGATGAAACGCAAGATGCCGTAAAAATATTACGGTTACGTGGTGGTATTCCATTGCCACAATTGGTCAATGTTAAACCACATATGAAACGCCTTGATATGGGGGCTTCTTTGAATGGTAAAGAATTAGCCGCAGTTGGTCGTGTGTTGCGAACAACAAATGAAGTAAAACTGTTTTTCAAAGATTTAGATGATTCTGAAATTGAATTAACGCGATTATATGATTGGATAGAGAAACTTGAAAGCTTACCTGAAATTAGTCGTAGCTTGAATCAAGCTATTGAAAATGATGGTCATATTACTGATGAGGCGTCGCCAGTATTGCATAGTATTCGACAAAATATTTTGCGTTCAGAGAGTGCTATTAGAGCAAAATTACAAGAATTTACACGTGGAAAAAGTGCTAAATATTTAAGTGAGACGTTGATTACCATTAGAAATGAACGTTATGTCATTCCTGTTAAGGCTGAATATCGTGGCCAATTTGGTGGTGCTGTTCATGATCAAAGTGCAACAGGACAAACATTGTTTATTGAACCGCAAGCAATTGTTGAAATGAATAACCATTTACGTGAACAGCAACTTGCGCAAGCAGATGAAGAACGTCGTATTTTGGCAGAATTATCTGAACTACTGGCGCCTTTTACGGCTGAAATTTTGGAAAATGCGTATATTTTGGGCCATTTTGATTTCGTCAACGCAAAAGCACAATATGCGAGCTCAATTAAGGCAACAGAACCAGCGATTAGTGCCGAAAATGATATTTTTTTAAGACAAGCACGTCATCCTTTATTAGATGAAAAAAAAGTGGTCGCCAATGATATTATGTTAGGTAAAGACTATCAAGCGATTGTTGTAACTGGGCCAAATACTGGTGGTAAAACAATTACCTTGAAAACATTGGGATTAATCCAAATGATGGGTCAGTCTGGGTTGAATATTCCTACAAATGGAGGTAGTCGGATTGGTATTTTCGAAGATATCTTTGCAGATATTGGGGATGAACAATCTATTGAACAAAGTTTAAGTACATTTTCTGCACATATGACGAATATTGTCTCTATATTAGCCAATATCAATGAACGTTCATTAGTTTTATTTGATGAATTGGGTGCTGGGACGGATCCGCAAGAAGGTGCTGCTTTAGCTATTTCGATTTTAGATGCTGTTGGTGCAAAAGGGAGTTATACAGTTGCGACAACGCATTATCCTGAGTTGAAAGCCTATGGATTCAACCGTGCTGGTACAATCAATGCCAGTATGGAATTTGACAGTGAAACGCTACAACCAACGTATCGATTATTAATTGGTATTCCTGGTCGTAGTAATGCATTTGATATTTCTCGTAAAATTGGATTAGATTCGGCTGTTGTTGATCAAGCGCAAAGCCTGACAGATCAGGATAGTCAAGATTTAAATGAAATGATTTCAGATTTAATGAGTAAACGCAAAGAAGCAGAAGATGAAGCTTTGGCTTTGAAGGCACAACTAGAAGAATCAACAAAATTGCATGATGATCTTGCTAAAGAATATGGCGAGTTTGTGACGCAAAGAGAATCAATGACGAATAAAGCAAAAGAAAAAGCGAATGAAATTGTATCAGATGCTGAAACAAATGCGGATAAAATTATCAAAGAAATTCGTCAAATGCAAATGGTTCAAGGACAGGCGATTAAGGAACATGAATTAATTGATGCAAAATCACAATTATCACAAATGCATCAACCAACGGATGCCTTAAAGAAAAATAAAGTATTACGACGTGCTAAAAATAAGCAAGAATTTCATGTAAATGATGATGTTTTAGTCAAAACATATGGGCAACAAGGTGTCTTGGTTAAAAAGATGAGTAAAACTGAATGGGAAGTTCAACTTGGCATTTTAAAAATGAAAATTAGCGAAGATGACCTTCAAAAAGTTCACGTTGAAAGTGATAAAAAAGATCGCACTGTCTTTAAAAATGCAGCTTCAACCAGTGTTTCAGCATCACTTGATCTTCGTGGTCAACGTTATGATGATGCAATGAGCCAAGTTGATCAATATATTGATTCCGTGTTACTTGCTGGGTATGCTTCCGTTACGATTGTTCATGGTAAGGGGACTGGCGCACTGAGAACCGGGATAACAGATTATTTAAAATCTAATCGACACATTAAATCATTTGAATTTGCGGCACCTAATGCAGGCGGTAATGGCGCAACAATTGTCCACTTTAAATAAAGTTTACTTTTCGTAAGCAAATATGTGGCACAGTATCGACTTCTCTGATATGCTATTTATAGAAGTAATAAAGGAGGAATTCAAATGGTACAAGCAATTACAGATAAAGAATTTGAAACAGTGACCGATTCTGGTGTTACATTAACTGATTTTTGGGCAACCTGGTGTGGTCCTTGTCGGATGCAATCTCCAGCAATTGAAGAGTTAGAGCAAGAAATGGGCGATACGGTCAAATTTTCAAAAATGGATATTGATAAAAATCCTGCAACGGCACAATCTTTTGGTATCATGAGTATTCCAACGTTAATGATAAAAAAAGATGGCGAAGTTGTTGATACAATCGTCGGTTATCACTCAAAAGATCAAGTTAAAGAAGTTTTAGCACAATATATTTAAGGTAAAGAAGACTGAATTTTTCAGTCTTCTTTTTAGTTATTTTGATAGCTGTCAAATGATCATTGAATAAGGCTATTAATTTTTCAAAATTATATAAAGGGTGCTTTATGACTAAGTGGATAAGAAATGAAATGTTTTATAATGTAAACACAAATAAAGACCAAATACCCATAAAAAACGGTATTTGGTCTTTATTTAGTTTTTCGCTAATTGTTATTGTTAAAATTTAATCGTTTTCAGTTGGTGATTCAAAATGAAATTGATTTGTTGGTTCAGCTGAGTTAGGATCTTTTAAATCAGTTTGAACAATGATTGAGATACCAGATTTATTATTTTGATTTTCAATAATCGTTTCTGATGTAAAGCCACTTTGAATTTGAATCGTTTCAGCAATGAAGCCAGCTTCAAGATTAAAATCTGCTGATTCCACTTGATTCTGTCTGAAAGTAACACTATCACCAGAGAGCAACCATGTTTGTTTATCTTTTTTTCCTTTAACAATTTCGAGCTTACCCCAGTTTGCTTTTTCAAAAAAGATCACAAGATCCGTAATGTTGGCTAAATTAATATTACGGGCCATTTTTTTACCAGCCCAGTATAAAATTGTTGAATCTGTGCCAATAACTTCTGGTAGTAAACTATCACGTAAAAGTTCATATGCAAACAGTTCATTTGTATCAGCAGATAATAGATTTTCGATTAGATTTGACTTCATATGGATCTCCCTCTAAATATGTTATATGTAATCATTATACCGTTATTTGAGATTAGATGATATTATTTTTTAGAAATCAAAGATAAACGACTAGACTTGAATTTTAAGTAAAGACAAGTCATAATTAAGAGTAATAAGTAATTGAAAAAGAGGTCATAATAATGAATAATCAAGCAATTGGATTTATCGATTCAGGGGTTGGTGGGCTAACCGTTGTGAAAGAAGCGCTTAAACAATTACCCAATGAAAAAATTTACTATTTAGGTGATACGGCTAGAATGCCATACGGACCTAGGCCTTCAGAACAAGTTTTAGAATTTACTTGGGAGATGACTTCTTTCTTGTTGAGTAAAGGTATAAAAATGTTAGTGATTGCTTGTAATACAGCAACGGCTGCTGCATTGGATGATTTACGAGAAAAATTAGCGATTCCAGTCATTGGTGTGATAAAGCCTGGGAGTAGGGCTGCAATTAAATCATCTAAAAATCAGCGCGTTGGTGTGATTGGTACAGAAGGAACAATTAAAAGTAGTGCCTATAAAAATACATTGCATGAAAAAAATCCTGATTTATTTGTGACCAGTTTACCTTGCCCCAAATTTGTACCAATTGTCGAAAGTGATCAATATGAATCAGAAATTGCTGAACGAGTTGTTAATGAAACATTGGCTTTCTTTGATGATAAAAATATTGATACTTTGGTTATGGGTTGTACCCATTATCCCTTACTCAGACCGTTTATTCAAAAGGCTGTCGGGGATAACGTGACGTTGATTGATTCAGGTGCTGAAACGGTTAATGATGTTTCAACAATCTTAGATTATTTTAATATTGCAGCGAAACGTGACGGAAAACCTGAACATGAATTTTATACAACTGGTGATTCGAGCGATTTTAACGAAATTGCATCGGGCTGGTTAGGTTTAGAGAATATTAACGCTAAAACAATCCATTTAGGGCAAGGGGACTAGTATGCGTAAATATGAGAATAGAGATAATTTAGAAGTAAGACCGGTCTCAATTAAAAAATTAAATCTTAAACAAGTCGATAGTGCGATTGACTACCAACTTGGCCGTACTAAGGTGGCAATTTTAGTTAACGAAACATCTGACGTAGGGATTTTAAAAGTGGAAATTAGTCAATGGTTAGGGACCCAATCGGATATTAATAGTGGTTTAATATCCGCATCCCTTAAAATAGCCTTAGCAGAACCATTGTTGGAAAACGGATTTGAGGTACAAGTTCAGCTTATACAAGCAGATGGGGATGTTGTTGCAGCAGTGATTAATGCGAGTTACGTTGCTATTCAAAATTTAATGTTACAGAGTGGTAAGGACTCTAAGTTAAGCCCATTTTCAGCGATTAATGTGGGCTTTATTGGCTTTGAATTATTTGCTGATTTAACTAATGAAGAAGAATTAAAAGCGGACAGTCACTTAGTCATTGTCCAGAATGAAGCAGGTGCTTTCTTACAACTAAGTTTTGAGAAATCAAATGCTGATTTACTTGGTGATAAATTAACACAACTCTTGGGTGGTGCAATGGAAGGATTATCAGAATTAATGGGTTCTTCACAAAAGCAGACGATAATGATTCAAAACGAGCATATTGAAAATCAAAAAGATGTGATATTAATCGCAACTAAAAATGAGGGAAAAGCAATTGAATTTAAACGCTTTTTCAATCCATTAGGTTTTAAAATTACAACGTTATTAGATTATCCTGAATTACCAGATGTTGAAGAGACGGGAACAACATTTGAAGAAAATGCTAGATTAAAAGCTGAGACGATTTCAAACTTGACGCAGCTGCCTGTCCTAGCTGATGATTCGGGCTTGATGGTAGATGCTTTAGATGGACGACCAGGTATTTTTTCTGCTCGATTTGCTGGAGATCATGATGATGCCGCTAATAATGCGAAACTATTACATGAGTTGACGGATGTTCCCAGAGACCAACGAACAGCAACTTTTCATACAACCTTAGTTTTTGCAAAACCTGGTAGTGAGTCACTGGTTGTGGATGGTGAAGTGTCTGGTTTGATTCTGGGAATTCCACGTGGAGATAACGGGTTTGGTTATGATCCCCTTTTTTATGTCCCTGAATTGGACAGATCAATGGCTGAATTAACTGAAGATGAAAAAAATGAAATCAGTCATCGTGGTCGTGCAACAGTTAATTTAATGGCAGAATTTAATGATTGGTGGGAAAAGTAGGATGAAATGTTTAGTTGTGAGTGATAGTCACGGAGATCGTGATATATTAGAGTCTATTTTGGCCCATAATCAAAATCAAGTTGATGCCTTTTTTCATTGTGGCGACTCAGAGTTAGAGGCAGATGATACTCTTTTTAATGAGTTTAATGCCGTTATTGGAAATATGGATTTTGATATGAATTTTCCTAAAGAATTAGTTAAAGTTGTGAACGATGAAACAATTTATGTCTCACATGGGCATTTAACAGGTGTGAAGACAGGCTTGTTGACATTAAAATTAAAAGCACAAGCTAAGCACGCAAAATTTGCATTTTTTGGACATACGCATGAATTAGGGTGTGAAATGGCTGATGGAATGCTGCTTTTAAATCCTGGAAGCATTAGTTTACCTAGAGGAAAGTATCGTGACCTTGGGGGAACTTACGCAATTGTCGAAACAAATAAGAAAGTTATTCATGTTTCATATTTTACGCGACAACATAAAATGGTACCTGAATTAACTTTTGAATTTAAACACTAAAATAAAAAAAGGTAATCTCAAATGATATTGTCATTTTGAGATTACCTTTTTAGGTTTACATGAAAATTGTTTTATATAAGAAGACTGCGCAAATTCCGGCTGTAATTGGGGCAACAACTGGCACCCAACTGTAACTCCATTGTGACGTTCCTTTATTTTTAAGAGGTAATAGTTGATGTAATAAACGAGGTGCAATATCACGTGCTGGGTTCAAGGCTGGACCAGTTGCGCCACCTAATGAGGCAACTAATACAAGAACTAAGAATCCGACACCCATATTAGCTGTTCCAAGGTTATCAGCGAAGAATGGGGCTTTTGTAATACCAACGGCACCAAATACTAAAATAAAAGTACCAATAAATTCATTAATGAAACCATTTAATTTACTTTGAGCGGCATCAATAGTTGAGAAAGTTCCTAAAATACGATCAGGATCAGTTGTTTGATCATAGTAAGGTTTGTAAGCTGCGACGATAATGGCTTGTCCAACAAATGCACCTAACAATTGTACTGATATATAAGGAAGTACTTCACTCCATGGGAATAAACCAGAAGCGGCTAAACCTAATGTGAAAGCGGGGTTAATAT
The DNA here is from genome assembly GCF_054941065.1 of Dellaglioa sp. BT-FLS60. NCBI lineage: Bacteria > Bacillati > Bacillota > Bacilli > Lactobacillales > Lactobacillaceae > Dellaglioa > Dellaglioa sp. BT-FLS60. The sequence goes on along the minus strand of NZ_JBSOLI010000027.1, from coordinate 22,147 downwards.
GATTTCCTGAGATACTACCGAAAATTAAGGCGGGAATCATAACACCAAATCCGTAACCAAAGGCGATTAAAGCCCAATCACTACCATGTCCTTTTGTTTGTCCAAGTTCAACGTTGGCAACTGAACCGTTACCTAAAATGACCATAATGGCTGTTCCAATAAATTCTGCTGCCAATCTTGTTGCTAATGAATAATCCATCGTATCCTCCTATTTTTTGATGACAATATTTATTATGATACCAATATTGTTAGCAAATGTAAATATTTATTAATAATTGCAGTAATTTCGGAAAAAAATTAGTGTCTGAGTTCAATCTATTATAAAATAGAGAGTGTACTAAAAGATTGGAAGGAGGATCTATTGAATGATAGCTAAGTCTATTGAAAAAATGTTATCCGAAAACCAGGAACACTTTTTAATTCCAGCCGAAATTGTTGCAAATGTGCAAGAAAATAATTTTCTGGATCATGCATTATTGGTTTTAACAAAAGTGCGTTATGCTAAAATTCCGGTGTTAGATAATGACTATAAGTTTAAGGGATTGTTATCCTTAGCCATGATTACTGAGACAATGTTAGGACTGGATGAATTGGACGTCAGCCGGTTACATGAAATCTGTGTTAAAGATGTTATGGAAACGGATGTCCCAACTATCCAAGATCCTTATGATATTGAAATGGTCTTACATTTACTTGTTGATCATCCTTTTTTATCAGTTGTTGCTAGCGATGGTAGTTTTACGGGAATCGTGACACGACGTGAATTCATGAAAAGTATGAATCATATTGCTCATGAATTTGAGAAAAATTATACGGTTCAAGAAAATGAAAACAAAGAAACTAAAATATAGAGGAGAATGATTATGGCAACTTTAGATGCACACGAAATTATTAATTTTATTAGTAATTCAAAAAAGAAAACACCAGTGAAGGTCTATGTTAAAGGTGATTTAACAGGGATTAAAGTACCAGATACAATTGAAGACTACTTAAATGACAAAGCGGGTGTTTTATTTGGGGATTGGGCAGATGTTGAACCTTTCCTAAAAGCAACATCAGAAATTACAAGTTCTCATATTGAAAATGAAACACGCAATTCAGCTGTTCCATTATTGGATTTGAAAAAATTTAATGCTCGAATTGAACCAGGTGCAGTGATTCGTGACCAAGTTTTAATTGGGGACAATGCTGTTATTATGATGGGTGCTATCATTAATATTGGTGCAGAAATTGGTAAAGGTACAATGATTGATATGGGTGCTGTTTTAGGTGGCCGTGCAATTGTTGGGGATAACTGTCATATTGGTGCCGGAACAGTCCTTGCCGGAGTTGTTGAACCACCTTCAGCGACACCCGTTATTATTGAAGATGATGTTTTAATCGGTGGTAATGTTGTTGTTCTTGAAGGTGTTCGTGTTGGTAAAGGTGCCGTTGTTGGTGCTGGCGCTGTTGTGACTAAAGATGTGGCGCCTTATACAGTAGTTGTCGGAATGCCCGCCAAAAAAATTAAAGATATTGATGATAAAACAAAAGATAAAACAGAAATTTTAGCAGAATTACGTAATATCTAGAGACGAATTAGAGAGGTACAGATGGAAATGAGTTTAACAACTGAAGAACTAATTAAAATTAGACGGGATTTACATCAGATTCCAGAAATTGGATTAGAAGAATTTGAAACTCAAGCCTATTTATTGAACTTAATTTCAAAATTTAATCAAGATTTTATGACAATTAAAACGGTTGAAACTGGTATTTTAGTGCGATTATCGGGTTCGACGGGGCATTATACGATTGGATATCGAACTGATATTGATGGGCTGCCAGTTGCTGAGAAGACTGGGCTACCATTTGCATCACGAAATGAGGGCAGAATGCATGCCTGTGGACATGATATTCATATGACAGTTGCATTAGGAATTCTGAATTACTTTTCAGAAAATCAACCGGCAGCAAATATGACGTTTATTTTTCAACCAGCTGAAGAAAATGCTAGTGGCGGTAAACGCCTCTATGAGAGTGGCTTATTAGATGAGTGGATGCCTGATGAGATTTATGCTTTTCATGATAATCCGCAGTTACCTGCTGGGACAATTGGAACGCGATTAGGCACTTTATTTGCAGGAACATGTGAAATTCATGCGCATTTAACGGGTAAAAGTGGGCATGCTGCCTATCCGCATCAAGCTAACGATATGGTTGTTGCGGGGGCACAGTTAGTGACTCAATTGCAAACAATTGTCAGTCGAAATGTTGACCCCATTCAATCTGGAGTCGTTACGTTAGGCCAATTTACAGCAGGAACTACCGGCAATGTGATTGCTGGTGAAGCACAAATTAACGGGACAATTCGTGCATTAACACAAGAAATGAATGTATTAATCCAAAAACGAGTAAAAACAATTTGTGAAGGTGTTGCATTAACGTACGGTTGCGAAGTAGAGTTGAATTTAATTCAAGGTGGTTATTTACCAGTTGAAAATGATGAAAACAAGACTGAAAACTTTATTAATTTTATGAAAAATGACCCAGAAGTTTCATTTGTGGAAACTCAGCCAGCAATGACCGGCGAAGATTTTGGGTTTTTATTGTCAAAAATACCTGGAACTATGTTTTGGTTGGGTGTGGATAGTCCTTATTCACTTCACTCTGAATTTTTGGCGCCAAAAGAATCTGCTATTGATGCAGGGGTTCTTGCAATGACTCACTTTTTAACGGATAGAGATCAACAAATAGCTAAATAACTAAAAATGACTCAATTATGAACACTTCAGAAGTGTCTCATAATTGGGTCATTTTTAGTTAAGTGTAATAGGTGAATTTAAAATGTGCATATGAGCTTCATTTAGCGCTGTCAGGTAACCAGCTAGGAATGTTCGTTGGATAGGTGCTTGTTCCCCATTCAGAGTGAACACAACGACTCTAAAGACTAAATTTCCTTTTCCAAGGTCCACCAAGCCCAAAATATTTGGACCATCTTTAATTTCTGGATGAAGTGGGACTAATTTTTCATTAACACTTTGGACGATTTGAGTAATTTTATCAACGTCATCGGCGACATCAATTCTGATATCAATGACTGCTCGCATATTGTTGCGTGATAAATTGCTGACAATTGTGATATTTCGATTTGGAACAAAATGTAAAATACCATCATAATCTTCAATTTGAGTTGTCCGTAATCCAACGGCTACGATAGGGCCTTCGATAGTATCAATTCTAACGATATCACCGACATCAAATTGTTGTTCTAAAAGAATAAAGAAGCCAGTTACGACATCTGTTACAAATCCCTGTGCACCAAGGCCTAAGGCCACACTTAAAATTCCAGCACCGGCGATTAAGGTGCCTACGGGAACGCCAAGTACGGAAAGAATAGCGTAGAAATAGAAGAATAACATCACGTAATGAAACAGATTTGATGTTAATGAATTGATCGTTCTAACTCTATTTGTCGAGTATTTATCGGATTCTCGATATCGAGTAAAAGTGCGACGAATAATTTTTTTTCCAATCCAATTAATGAGAATAAATAAGAAAGAGAAAAAAATAAGTGAGGATGCTAGTTCAACTAAATGGCTAATAATTGAATCCCAATTAATGCTAGCGATGTAACGCGAAAGAAAGTTACTTTGTTTTGTAACAGTCTTTGTTAAGGTACCTAAAATCAAGTTATTTTTTGAGAAGTGTTCTAAAAAAAGATTGTTCAAAATTTTACTCACCCCTAAATTTATTTATTGGTATTATCATAGCAAACATATGACGCAATGTGTAATTTAAATACTGAAAAGGCGCATGTTATCGATTGCAGTTTAGAGGCTCGAATGCTATTCTATAAGTAGATTTTGTATTATTGTACATATAGTAAATAAGTTTTAGATTTAGACAGGAGGAATTATTATGACAGGTGGACAAATTGCAGGATTAATTGCCGCTATTGCTTTCGCGGTTTTAGTTCTATTTATTATATTCGTTCTGATGCGAATGATGCGAACACTAGGAGAAGTTAATAAAAGCATTTCAGCTATTACTGATGATGTTGATGGGTTGTCAGGAGAAGTTGAAAGTATACTCGTGAAATCAAATGTTTTATTAGATGATGTGAATGGTAAAGTGGCAACGATTGATCCGTTATTTCAAGCAGTTGCTGACTTAAGTGAGAGTGTATCTGATTTGAATGATGCAAGTCGTGATTTGGTATCGCACGTTTCATCGACATCAAAAAAAGCCAGAAATTCATCAGCTTTCATTAACGTTGGTAAAAAAGCATTTGATTTTTATAAAAATAGAAAAGTTTAAGTCAGGGAGGGTTTAATATGTCAAAAAAATTCTTATTAGGATTAGCAATTACAGGTGGGGTTGCCGCATACGTGGCTTCTAAATTGGTTTCTGAAAAAACGAAACAAGATATTAAAAATCAAATCGAAGAAAAAGCCTTGGATGCACGCGATCTTGTGTTAGAGTATAAAGCTTACGCTGAAGATGCTAGCGATAATTTAAAAGGTAGATTGAGTAATTTGGATGAAATAAAAAATAACCTGAGTGATAAAATTTCTGAAAAAAGTGATTTAATCATGAGTCAAGATGCTTATGTGAATGCTAAAGAGGCATTAATTAAAGCAAAAAATGATTTAAAAAATAAATTAGCTATGGAATCAGACGGTATTTTTGAACAAATGACTGATTTAACAGATGATTTTTCAGACTTAGCTGATGAAGATATTTATGTTGATAGTAAAAGTGCATTTGGTGAAGCTAAAGATGCCGATGAAGCAGAAGGAAAAGCTGAAACAATCTATCCAGATGGATGGACAGGCGAAAAATAGAAAATAGCGATGAAAAAGACTCATTACAATTTGTAATGAGTCTTTTTTAATTAATGAAGTTCAATTGTTTGTAATGTTTTTGGTGTAAATGTGAAGGCTTCGTTACCATTTTCAGTTATATGAACACAGTCCTCAATACGGACACCGGCAACGCCTGGGATGTAGATGCCTGGTTCAATTGAGAAGCACATACCAGGTTTAAGTTCCATTTTATTTCCTTCCATAATTGAAGGGAATTCATGTTCACTTTGACCCATACCATGACCTAGTCGATGAATAAAGTAGTCACCATAACCAGCTTTAACAATGATATCGCGAGCAATTTTATCTAGATCTTCAGCAATCATACCGGGTTTAGCGGCAGCTTGTGCTGTTAATTGAGCTTCAAGACAAACTTTATGAATTTCTAATGATTTTTCATTTGGTTTACCAAAAGCAACGGTACGACTAGCATCTGAAATATAACCGTCTGAGATAACCCCTAAATCGAACAAGGTTAAGGCATTTGGTTGAATCAAATCTTTTTTTGCAAAGCCATGAGGTTCTGCAGCATTTTTGCCACTTTGCACAATTGTATCAAAACTCATGTGCATGACACCTTGTTTCATCATTGCGTATTCAATTTCAGCAACAATATCTTGTTCAGTTCTATTTTCTTGAAGGGCTTTGAAGCCAACTTCAAAAGCAACATCTGCCCATTTTCCGGCGACTTTTAATTTTTCAATCTCGTCGGGTGTTTTAATGACTTTGAGGGTTTCAATGAAGCCTGTTGCATCAGCAACGAATTCTGCACTTGGGAAAATACGACGGATAGCGTCATAACGTTCAACAGTTAAGCTACCTTTTTCAATAGCCCATTTTTTTGGTGAATTCTGACGTTTATTAATTTCACCTTGAATGATTGCAAAGGCATCTTCATGGTCAAGGTAGCCATAGACTGGATATTTCCAGCCGGTATCTTTGGCAGCTTCAACTTCAAGAGCGGGTGTAAATAAGAATGGGTCTTGGTCAGGGAATACAAAGAGTGCTAAAACACGCTCAATAGGATCACTTTCAAAACCGGTAAAATATTGGATACTCATAGGGTCGTTGATATAAGCAATGTCTGTACCATTATTGGCAAGCCATTGTTGTAAAGATGCAATATGTGACATGAAATCTCTCCCTTTACAATAGTATACTGCATTATAACATAAGTCAGGAATAACGCAGAAACATCGGAATTTTCATTAAATAAAATTTATTTTCATGAAAATAAGGTAAAAACGCTTGCAATTGTCTTGAAAATTTGCTAAATTATTCTAGTGCTTGAAAACGGAATGAAAACTTGATATTTAAGTAATGAGAGGGAATAATACTAATGGATAAACAAACAATTACAATTTATGATGTAGCAAGAGAAGCAGCTGTTTCAATGGCTACCGTTTCACGTGTGGTTAACGGTAACCCAAATGTTAAACCTGCAACAAGAAAGAAAGTTTTAGAAGTCATTGATCGTCTTGATTACAGACCTAATGCGGTTGCCAGAGGATTGGCAAGTAAGAAAACGACAACAGTTGGGGTTATTATTCCTGATGTGACTAATATTTACTTTTCATCATTAGCTCGTGGAATTGATGATGTTGCAACAATGTATAAATATAATATTATTTTAGCTAATTCTGATCAAAATGGTCAAAAAGAAGTGCAAGTTTTAAACACATTATTAGCAAAACAAGTTGATGGTATTATTTTCATGGGTAATAAAATTACGGATGAGTTACGTGCTGAACTTAAGAGAAGTCGCACACCAGTTGTTCTTTCAGGATCAGTTGATCCTACTGGAGAATTAGGTAGTGTAAATATTGATTACGTTGCAGCTGTTATGGAATCAGTGACTGATTTGATTAATAATGGAAATAAACGTATTGCTTTCGTTTCAGGTTCAATGGATGAACCGATTAATGGTGAATATCGTCTTAAAGGCTACAAGATGGCTTTGGAAAAAGCAGGACTAAAATTTGATAAAGAATTGATTTTTGAAACGGATTATTCTTATCGTGCTGGTGAAACATTATGGCCAGCAATTGCTTCAAGTCATGCAACTGCAGCTTTTGTTGGTGACGATGAGTTAGCTGTTGGGGTCTTGAACGGTGCCAGAGATGCTGGGTTACAAGTACCAGAAGATTTTGAAATTATTACAAGTAATGATTCAAAATTAACGGAAATTGTTCGTCCAAAATTATCTTCAATCACGCAACCTTTATATGATTTAGGGGCTGTATCAATGAGATTATTAACAAAATTAATGGATAAAGAAGAAGTTAGTGAAAAAACAATTCAATTACCATATGGATTAATTAAACGTTCTTCAACAAAATAATTTAATAAAAACTTGATTTTCCAAATTTCATTTGGGGTAAATCAAGTTTTTTTATTAGAATTGGATGGGAATTTTCATGAAAAATAAAAACAATATTTACTTTATTTTAGCAATACTAATTATTATCATTCTGTTTATTAGTTCATCAGAAACTTATAAACAGCAGACATCGATTCCTTTCCTCGAAAAATATCTAGCTAATAAACCGTTTGAAAATTTGGTATCGCATATTTCATTTAATTATGCGGGAGAAGATGAAAGTTTTCAAAATGTTGGTTACTTCAAATTAGTGGAGTTTTTTATTCGGAAGGGTGCTCACTTTACAACGTATTTCCTTATGGCTAGTTTTTTATTTTTAGGATTGAAAAATAAAATTAAAAAATGGCGTTATAGTGGCTTAATTGCAGTTGTCTGTGCAGCAGTTTATGCATCACTTGATGAATTTCATCAGAGTCTCACAGGTGGAAGAACGCCTTTAGTTCAAGATGTTGTGCTTGATACGATAGGCGCAACAATAGGTGTCTTATTGACACTATTAATTTTGACACTTTATCAACGTAGAAAGGCTCAGAAGAACTAAATTAGGCTGTTTCGCGCGAATCATGTTGATATTAGATGGTTATTTTGATACTATAGTAAACGGTTAAAAGTAAAAATTCAGAAACATTTCGGAAAGAGGTAGGGAATTATGTCAGGACATTCAAAATGGAATAACATCCAAGGTCGTAAAAATGCACAAGATGCTAAGCGTGGTAAAATATTCCAAAAATTATCGAGAGAAATTTACATGGCTGCAAAAAGTGGTGGTCCTGATCCCGATTCGAACCCCTCATTACGCTTAATGCTTGATAAAGCTAAAGCTGCAAATATGCCTAAAGATAATATTAAACGTGCCATTGATAAAGCATCTGGTTCAGAGGGTGCAGATTATGAAGAAATCACATATGAAGGTTATGCACCAGGTGGTGTCGCTATTTTAGTTCATACATTGACAGATAATCGTAATCGAACTGCTTCAGAAGTTCGTATTGCGTTTACTCGTAATGGTGGGAACTTAGGTGAAACTGGTTCAGTTAACTACATGTTTGATCGTAAAGGATATATTGTTATTTCTCGTGAAGACTTGGATACTGATGAAGATACAATGTTCGAGGACGTTATTGATGCTGGTGCTGAAGATTTAAAAACATCAGAAGAATTATTTGAAATTTATACAGATTCTAAAGATTTACCAGAAGTCCGTGCTTCATTAGAAGGTAAAGGATACAAATTAGCTGTATTCGAATTGGTCATGGTTCCTCAAAATCTTGTACCAGTTCCTGAAGATAAAATTGAACAATTCCATCACATGATTGATGCATTGGAAGACGATGACGATGTTTCAGAAGTATTCCATGCTGGTGATTTATCAAACGAAGAATAAAGTGTATTAAAAATAACGATTAAATGGTCAAAAATAAAATACGCAAAAAAAGCCAGAATTTAAATATTCTGGCTTTTTTTGCGTATTTCAATATAAGGAGAGGAGGAATAGTGAAATGATTGAAACAGAAATGGATGCTATTTTTAAAATTTGCGTCGAAAATAGGGCAAGTGATTTATATATCATTCCAAATGCTAAAGGGTGTTGGGTCAAGTATCGAGTGTTAAATAAGTATTATAATCTTGATGCATGTTCAGAAAAAAAGATGATGCAAATGAATAATTTTCTTAAATTTAAGGCGAATATGATTTTGAGTGAAACAAGACGACCTCAGTTTGGTGCTTTTCAGTGGCAAGTAGGACTCGAACAAGTAAATTGTAGAATTTCAAGCGTCGGCGATTTTTTAGGTCGGGAATCAATTGTTATTCGGTTTATTTATTCAGAGACTGAGGGGGCAGCATTCCGACTTTTACCCAAACAATTTCAACAGTTAGCAGATTTATGCGAATCTAGTGGGTTAATTTTATTTTCAGGTCCAATGGGTTCAGGGAAAACGACAACTATGTATCAATTAGCCGAAATGATACAGAAACAAAGAACCATTTTAACCATTGAGGATCCTGTTGAAATTCTCAACCCTAATTTTATTCAGTTGCAGGTTAATGATAAAGCCAATATGACTTATGCAGAATTAATGAAAGTTGGCTTGAGACATCATCCTGACATTTTTATTATTGGTGAAATTAGGGATGAGTTAACCGCTAATGCAGCCATTAAAGCAGCAATGAGTGGTCATTTAATTTTGAGTACGGTGCATGCCAGAAACGCGGAAGGAACAATTAAGCGACTTGAAAATCTCGGTATTAGTCGCAAGGATTTGACTGAATCATTGCGGGCAGTTAGTTATCAACGACTAATTGAAACAACACAAGGAAAAGAAGGAGTTCTGTTTGATATATTAGCGGGTCAGCATCTGCAGACAGTTTTTGAAAAAACATCTAATCAAGCAACATCTTTGGAAAGGTGGCATAAAAATCTTGATCAATGTGTTAAAAACAACATTATTACGACTGAAACAGCAAATCGTTACCAATAGACGACAATGGGCAATTAAAAAACAAAGTGAATTTTTCGAAGTTTTGGCAGATTTACTAGATTCCGGATTTTCGCTGAGACAAGCCTTAGCCACGACAACAAGATTATTTTCGACAGGTCAGTTAGATATTAAAAAAATTGAAGCAAAGTTAAGGCAAGGAAAACCTTTTTCAGCGGGGATTAAACCCTATATTTCAAGAAGTTCATATTATCAAATTATGATTTCTGAAAAATATGGTGGATTAAATAAAAGTATTGGACAGCTGGGTAAATTGATGGCAGTCAGAGTAAAACAAAAGAGACAATTAAAGCAGCTTCTGCAATATCCAATGATTTTGATGGGTTTATTGGTTGCTTTATATATTGGCATCCAACGATTCATTTTACCCGAAATTAATTATAGTGAATTAGGAAGTACGCCAGCTAATTCTGGTATTAAACTAATTTTATTGAAAAGTATCGTCGCAATTTTTGTGGGTCTAATTGTCTGTTACATGATTAAGACTGCAGTACGTGTTTCAAAGCAAAGTACGATGAATCGACATGTTTGGTATTGCCAAGTGCCAATAATTGGTAAAATTTATCGGGATTATTGTCATTATTATTTAACTTTTAATTTGGGTCTACTTTTAGCAAGTGGACTGAACTTGAATGAAATATGTGATTACTTAAATCAATTCGATCAAAAATCGCTACTGTATCAGTTGGGAAATCAATTAACACGCCATTTTGGAAATGGTGGTAATACGAAACAATTGATTGATAAAAATCCGTTATTTCCAAAAGAATTAACAATATTTATCGCAAAAGGCAACACGCTAGATGTCATGAGTCAGGAATTATTGATGTATTCTGAATTAACTTATCGAAAATTTGAGTCATCTGTTGAAAAAATCATGATTTATGTTCAGCCAATCGCATTTATTATTGTAGCGGCTTGTATTGTTGGTTTATATTTAACGATTCTGTTACCTATGTATCAAACTATGGAGGAAATTCAATGAAAAAAAATAAGAAAAAATTAAAGGCATTTACGCTTGTTGAAATGTTATGTGTACTTTTTATTATTTCACTTTTAATGTTAATTATATTACCTAATATTGGGCATCAGAGAACTAGTGCCAAGCGTGTGAATGATGAAGCATTGGTGAGTGTTGTTCAAACCCAAGTTGATTTGTATGAAAATGAAACACACAATAAATCTATTAATTTTGCTGATTTAGTTTCAGAAAAATATTTAACTGAAAAGCAAGAAAAGGAAGCACAATCAAATCATATTGTTATTTCAAATAATGTCGTTAAAACTGAAAAATAGATTTGAAGCATTTACTTTATTTGAGATGCTTATAACATTAGCAGTTACCAGTGCATGCGGTTTGCTTTTAATGGGGCCGATGGATCAAGTATTGGCGACAGCTAAAGAAAAACAATTTTGGCAAAGTTTTGAACAGCTTTGGCAAAGTGCAGTAGTCGAGGCACCTATGAATAAGTTACCCAGTGTCATTAATTTTAATGATGACAAAATGACCATTATTAATGGAACTGGAAAAATTAAATTAGATTATCCAGAGACGGTGACCGTTAAAAAAAGGGTCAGCATAAAAATAAGTAAAAGTGGCCAAATTACTGGGAAAACAGTTAATTTTAAATCAACATTACCAAACAGAAATCAAAAATTGGTTTTTCAAATTGGATGGGGTCAATTTATTAGAAAGGACGGGGATTAAAATGCGAAAAATGTCAGGAATTGTGCTAGCTGATGCTATTATGACGTTAACAATTGTGGCATCAGGGTTTGGACTATATGTTCAAACGAATCATACATTACGCAAACAAGAGGATACTTGGAATCATAAAGTAACGACTACGCGAAATTTAAGAGAAGTTAGTCAATTATTAAGAATTAAGCCAACAGGCGATTTGGCCAAAATAGTTGATGGTGAGTTACAGAGTGCGACTAAATCTGAAATTCGAATTAAATCTGGGGCTGAATTAGTCAGTGTTAAATTAAATTGAAAGGTTTCTCACTATTAGAAACAATTGTCGCTTTAGGTATTTTTGTCATTTCGCTTAGTCTGATGATGACATGCTGGAAGTTATGCGCGAACCAATGTCAAGAAAACACTGGGAATAGTGAGTTTTCATTACAGCAATGCATCGGATTATTAGAATCAGATCAGCTAAATCTAAAGATAATAGATGTGGGTAAATATACAATTTCAATGAAAAATGACAAAACAGGGGCGCGTTATTATCTGAGTCAGCATGATGAAATGATTCAATTTGTTGGTTTTTCTGGAGGCCATGTGCCCATTTTATATCATGTAAAGTCATTTTCAATTGAATATGACGAGCCTATTTTATTCTTGAAAATTAAGCAAGAACGTCAAAATAGGACTTTAAAATTGGTAATTCCAATGGAAAAGAAGGACCAAAATGCGCAAAAATAAATTATTGAAGGGACATTTAGTTGTATCAGCCATATTTTGTTTAATGATGATGATTATTTTATTACTTGGTCAGCTATTATATTTTCATACTAAAATTGCTAGTTATCAAAAGATATGTCATTATAATCAAGCAGAAACGATGAAAAATATGACTATTTTAAATCAAAAATCTAAAAAATCAAATGAAAAGTACGACTATAATTTAGGTGTGGTTGAATGCCAAAAAGAAACTTATCGAGTGACTTTAAGGAATGGCAACCAATATTCTTTTTCTGAAAAATGATAAAAAAGCAACTTAACTTGAATTGAGAATTGAAAATCGTTAAACTGAAACGAGCAAATAAATTCAAGGAGTGATTTTATGTCATTAGAAGAAATTGAAATGAACTTTAATCAAATTAGCGAAACAATTGACATTTTACAAAAAAGTTTGGAAATCACTTATTTGGATGCGTTTATTGAGACTAGCAATAATTTGTTAGACAATAAATCAACGCATGTAGAAGATGGGTTACCGAACGAACAAGATGTAAAGTTATTGAATCAAATTTACAAAAAAATGAATTTAGATACGCTATCATCAGAAGATGTACGCAAAGTTGTGCAATTAATTTTACTAAAAGCAACAAGAAAAGAAAGAATTCAGCCTAATCATCAAATGACGCCAGACACGATTGGCTTTTTGGCTGCATTTGTTTTAGAAAAATTAATGGATTCAAAGAAAACGTTTAGTCTATTGGATATTACAGTTGGTTCAGGTAATTTATTGACAACTGTTTTAAATCAAATGACTGCAGATCACTTTAAAATTTCTAAAGCATACGGTGTTGATAACGATGACACCATGCTATCAATTGCTGGACTAAGCGGTCAATTACAACGGCTGAACCTTGAATTATTTCACCAAGATGCAATTGATGATTTAATTGTAAAAAAATCGGACGTCGTTATAGCAGACTTGCCGATTGGTTATTATCCATTAGATGAAAGAGTCACTCATTTTGCTACGCATGCGACTGAAGGCCATTCATATGTTCACCACTTATTAATTGAACAATCAATTAATTATTTGAATGAAGGTGGCTTTGGGGTCTATCTAGTACCAACAGGCTTATTTGAAACAGAAGAAGCTAAAAAGTTATTAACTTATATTCAGGCTAATGCCTATCTTCAAGGGATGCTTAATCTGCCAGTTGAATTATTTAGTTCAGCTAATTCACGTAAATCAATTTTAATTTTGCAAAAGCACGGGAACAATAGTGCACAAGTTGATGAAGTATTATTAGGTGATTTTCCATCATTAAAAGATGAAAAGCAGTTTCAAGGTTTTGTTAAGACACTAGATAAGTGGATTCAAACAAATTTTAACAACAAATAAAGTAACTCATATTGTGAGTTACTTTTTTGTTATTAAAATTTTTCTTTGGATATGGGTAAACGTCGTGTATAATTTGTCTAATTACATAGAGGGAGTTGAATAACAATGACAGAAAAAAGTTCAGACGAGTACCATTCTAGAGGATTAAAAAGCCGTCATGTTCAACTAATCGCAATTGGTGGAACAATAGGGACTGGATTATTCTTGGGAGCAGGTCAATCTATTCATTTGGCTGGGCCATCTATTTTGCTAGCCTATCTCATTACAGGGATTGCATGTTTTCTTTTAATGCGTTCGCTGGGTGAACTTTTATTATCAAATGTGAATTCACATTCGTTTATTGATTTTATTTATGAATATTTAGGTGAAAAAGTAGGCTTTATAGCTGGCTGGACTTATTGGATTTGCTGGGTAACAATTGCAATGTCAGAAATTACCGCAGTTGGTTTGTATATGAAGTTTTGGTTTCCTAACTTACCGCAATGGATTCCCGGTATGATAATGTTACTCATTCTTTTGGGAATCAATTTAGTTACGGTAGGATTGTTCGGCGAAACAGAATTTTGGTTCGCCCTTATTAAAATTGTTGCTATAATTGCATTGATTTGTGTGGGTATTTATATGGTTGCCGTGAATTTTAAAACGACAGCTGGACATGCTAGTTTGACGAATTTAGTCAGTCATGGTGGCTTTTTCCCCCAAGGAATTAAAGGCTTTATTCTATCATTCCAGATGGTGTTATTTAGTTTTGTGGGTATTGAGATGGTGGGATTAACAGCTGCAGAAACTGAAAATCCAATGAAGGTTATTCCTGAGGCAATTAATGAAATACCATTAAGAATTATTTTATTTTATATGGGTTCATTGCTGGCAATCATTGCCATTTATCCTTGGAATATGATTTCAGAATCTCAAAGTCCATTTGTTCAAGTATTTGAAAATATTGGTATAAAATCGGCTGCTAGTATTATTAATGTCGTTGTTATTACGGCTGCTGCATCCGCTTGTAATGGCTCTTTATTCAGTACGGGTAGAATGTTATTCTCCTTGAATTACAATAAGAAAAATAAATTCTCTAAAAAAATTAGCACATTATCACATAATCAAGTTCCGGCATTTGCACTGAAATTTTCGACAATTGTGATTGCAATTTCAGTTGTGCTGAATATGTTTATGTCAGCATCTGTGTTTACATTTATCTCAAGTATTGCAACGACATGTTTCTTGTTCATTTGGGGCGCAATTGTAATCGCACATTTGAAATATCGACGAAAAATTAAATTAGAAAAAGCGGAAGCAACATTAACATTTAAAATGCCTCTTTTTCCCATTACAAATTACTTGATTTTGGCATTTCTTGCTTTTGTAGGTATTGTATTATGTTTAAAAGCAGACACATTAATCGCACTAATCGCTTCAATTGGTTGGTTATTCGTGTTATATGTTATTAAAAGTGTTCAAATGAAATTTTCAAATTAAAGTTTGACTGGAAGACCGAGTACTTGTTAAGGTCTTTTTTTGTATATTTGGGATATAAATTATAAAATGGTTAAGAAGAGGGTGAAAGGTTATGGTATTTTTTACAGCGGATACACATTTTATGCATGAAAAATTGCTTGGGAACAGTGATTTTGCACCAAGACCGTTCAAAAATATTGATGAGATGGATCAAGCAATTATTAATAATTGGAATGAAGTGGTTACCGACAATGATTTAGTTTATCATCTTGGAGATATTGCAGTGTTGATGGCTAATTCTGGTGGAAATGATGCCATTTTTCAACTTTTAATGCAATTGAATGGTCGAATTACCTTTATAAAAGGGAATCATGATAATCGTTCAGTTATTAATTATATAAAAAAACAAAATATTTTAATCAACGATGAGCCTAAATTTGTATTTCATGATGTTGGTATTTTATTGAAAATGAATCATCACCAACTATTTTTGACGCATTATCCTATGATGTTGGGAATTACAAACAACAGTATTAATTTACACGGTCATATCCATCATTATAGTGTGAATTCTGAGACTAACATTAATGTTGGCATTGATTCGCCGGAAAGTAGTTATTTAAAAAATAAGAAAAAGTTTGGTGCACCATTCACGATGAATGAAATTGAAGTTATGATTAATGGTAAAAAAGATGCATTAAAAAAGCAGAATGAGGCGGATTAATTAATGGAAAAAATAACGATTTTGCATACAAATGACATGCATTCACATTTAGAAAATTGGCCTAAAATGAGACGGTTTTTACAAGCAGAAAAAATAAAACTTGAAAAACAAAATCAAACTGTCTTAACTTTTGATATTGGAGATGCCATTGATCGTGTTCATCCGTTATCTGAAGCAACAAATGGTAAAGCAAATATTGAATTAATGAACGCAGTAGATTATGATGCGGTCACAATTGGTAACAACGAAGGCATTGGTAATTCTCGAGAACAGTTACAACATTTATATGATGATGCAAAATTTGATGTCATTATTGATAATGTGGTGGACGAAGAAATTAGCAGCCGACCTTCATGGGCGAATGAATATAAGATTATTGAAACGATGGCTGGTACTAAAATTGGCGTCATTGCACTAACTGCACCATTTCCAATGTCATATGAAATGAATGGTTGGGAAGCCAATCGGATAGATACTGTTCTGCCAGCACTTTTAAAAAAATTGACGAACAATGTGGACGTTATTGTCTTATTGTCACATTTAGGACTGGGTGTAGATAGAAAAGTGGCTCAAAAATACCCACAGATAGCTATTATATTAGGTAGCCATACTCATCATTTATTAGAATTTGGCGAAAATGTAAACCAATCATTATTGGCCGCCGCAGGTAAATGGGGGATGTACACTGGTGAAGTTTCAATTGAACTTGAGAATCATAAGATTGTAAAAAAATCTGCTAAAGTGATTAAAACCGAAAGCCTGCCCGAAATTATTAGCGATCAATCTGAGATTATAGATTATAGAGCACGCGGCGAGAAAATTTTAAGTTCAGAAGTTATCGCAAAATTACCTGAAGATTTAAAGGCATCATGGACTGAAAATTCAACACTGATGCAAACAACGTTAAAAGCCATTGAAGCAGCTACAAAAACAGATATTGCAATGCTAAACGGTGGGCTACTTTTGAAAGATTTACAAAAAGGTGTTGTGACTAGAAATGATTTACATCAGGCATTACCACATCCAATGCGGGTTATTACTGTTAAATTAACGGGCTATAATTTATGGCGGTTGGTTCAGGAAATTAAAAAAAATAGACCCTTTCTCAAAAAATTTCCAATCAAAGGGATGGGTTTTAGAGGGCAATTATTTGGTGCTGTTATCATTGATGGACTAGTAGAAGTAGACGGTGAATTAATTTATCATGGTCAAAAGATTAATCCTGACGCGCATTATACCATCGTAACGGTTGATCATTTTATGTATATTCCGTTCTTTCCGACTATAGAAATAACGGGAGAAATCTCAATAAATGGCAAGAAATTTTTAAGAGATTACGTTGGGGACTATTTAAAAGCGGAATTTTCTGTATAATGAAGTATGACTAAAGTAGTAAAAGGAGGTTTGAGAGTTGAATCAAGCACAAAAAGAAAAAAGAGAACAACAGCTTGCTATAAAAGCAGAAAAAATTAAAGCTTATGCAAGCGACGTTGTTCGTCAGAGCGAGACTAGAGTATTAATCGATAACCGTCCATATGATCTTGTTACCAATTATAGAGATGGTTTTGAAATAGAGAAATTAACTGAAAGATTCAGTCAAATTTTAACAAAATATGATTATATCGTTGGGGATTGGGGATATGATCAACTTCGATTAAGAGGGTTTTATAAGACTGAAAATAAAAAGGCCTATCGATCACAATGTATTGATACACTTGAAGACTATTTGTATGAATACTGTAATTTTGGATGTTCTTATTTTGTTTTACATAATTTGGAAATTCAAAAGCCCGAACCAATTTCTAATCCTAAAGAGCGTAAAAAAACAGTTAAACCAATTAAGAAAAGAAGAAAACCAGCGGCACAAGCACATACAGCTGAAAAAAAATATCAAATTAAAAACAAGAAACCAAAAGTACAATTAAACAAACCTAAACCAGTTAAATCAAAAAAATCTGTTTCAAAACCGGTAGTAAAACCAGTACCAAAGCGTACAAAAAAACATGAATTTGTAATCAGACAAAAAGATAAATCTTAAATTTAATAAAGAAGGTAATAATAATGGCATATAAAGGTTATATGATTGATTTAGATGGCACAATCTATCGGGGCAAAGAAAAAATTGCAGCTGCAAAAAGATTCATTGATTCTTTGCAAGCTCGGAAAATACCATTTTTGTTCGTGACTAATAATACGACTAAAATGCCAGTGGATGTTGTTGCTAATTTGGCCAATAATTTTGATATACACGTGACAGAAAAAGAAGTTTATACGGCGGCGCTTGCAACTGCAGACTATTTAGAAGCATTAGATCACGATAAAAGAAGTGTCTATATTATTGGGGAACATGGCTTAAAACAAGCAATTATGGATAAAAATTTCACGGTTGAAGAAGCAACACCTGATTACGTGGTCGTGGGATTGGATTCTGATGTCACATACCACAAATTTGAAATGGCTACATTGGCTATTAAGCGTGGTGCTAAATTTATCGGAACGAATGCTGATACTAATATTCCGAATGAACGTGGGCTTCTTCCTGGAGCTGGATCATTGGTGCGGATGGTTGAGTGCACAACGCAACAAAAGGCGACGTATATTGGTAAACCAGAAACAATTATTATGAAAGAAGCATTATTAAGATTGGGCTTAGAGAAAAATGAAGTTGTGATGGTTGGTGATAACTATATGACAGATATTATGGCTGGAATTAATTTTGGTGTTGATACAATGTTAGTTTATACAGGTGTTTCAACGAAAGCATTAGTGGCATCAAAACCAATTAAACCAACCATTCAAATAGATTCACTTGATGATTGGGACTTTGATAATGATAGAGCGCATTAAAAAAACGGGACAGTGGCTAAGTTTATACCTGGCGATTGTCTCTTTTTCTATTATAATTGTGATTAACAGCACATTTATTTATAAAATTTTTGTGAAAGCATCACATCTAGAAAAATTGGTTGGGTTATCTCAGACGGGATTAATAGCTGATTATAAAAGTTTATTAAGTTATTTTAATTATCCGTGGGTCAATAAATTACAAATGACGCTACCATCATCATACAATGGCATGGAGCATTACCATGATGTTAAACAATTATTTCAGTTTAATTATGCCTGCTTTTTAATCTTTGGATTTATCGCAATCCTGTTTATTCGCCAAATGATCAAGCAAAAGGAACTATGGAAATTGATTAGACCATTTCAGATGGCGGCGACTATTCCTTTTCTAAGTGTTTTTTTATTGTTTTTTAATTTTGAATATTATTTTATATTGTTTCATGAACTGATGTTTAGAAATAATGATTGGATATTTAATCCGCAACTGGATCCTATTATTTTGGCATTACCCGAAAATTTTTTTATGATTTGTTTCTTATTAGTTTTTTGTCTAATTGAGTTATGCTTCTTTTTAGGCATGTTTATTGGAAAAAAAGAAATAAAGAAGAGTAAATAAAAATACGAGAACTGTGAGTTAGCCCACAATTCTCGTATTTTTATTTACTAAATTTTGCCTTTAGGCCACTGAATACAGCTGGAATTAATGAAATCAATATAATACCTAGTACGACAAAAGAAAAATGTTCTTGAACGACTGCAATATTACCAAAGAAAAATCCAGCAGCACAACAGACGGATACCCATGCGAAACCACCAATTAGACTGAAATGTAGGAAGCGAGAATATTTAAACCCACTACCACCAACAATGAATGGGGCAAACGTACGGATAATTGGCATAAATCTGGCTAAAATAATAGCTGGGCCACCGTGTTTGTTAAAGAATTGTTCTGTTCTATCAAGGCTATCCTGGCTAATTAACTTACTGAACATGGGATGGTCTGAAATGGAACTTCCTACTTTTTTACCGATAAAAAAGTTTAATGAGTCGCCCGTGTAGGCAGCCATGATAAAAAGTCCTACGAATATCCAAATATTTAAATGATAAATTGGATTGGCGGCTAAGGCACTGGCAGCAAACAAAAGTGAGTCACCTGGCAAGAAAGGTAGAATGACGGCACCGGTCTCAATAAAAATAATAAGGAATAAAATGAGATAGGTCCAGTTACCAAAGTTGTGAACAATGCTGATTAGGTGTGTATCGATATGTAAAACAAAATCTATGAAGAAGTTTATGACAGACATAATTATAAATACCCCTTTAATTCTTTATTTTATTAGCTGAGTACTGTGAATAGTTCTATGGGTCTTCGGATTAATGAAGCTTAAGGCACTAGTTACAGCGGTTGGTGCTTCACCAAAGCCCGCGGCAATCAGGGCTACTTTGCCTGGATATGAGACAATATCTCCTGCAGCAAAAACACCGGGAATTGAAGTAGCCATTTCAGAATTTACTGAAATTAGTTTTTTAGCCATGTCTAATCCCCATGTTTGAATAAGTTTATTATCGGATAAATAGCCATAATTCACAAGTAAATTATCAACAGTTATTGTTTTATTAATATTATCTTTAGAATGTTTCAATGAAATTGCAAGACGTCCATCTTTTTTAGTAAGTGATTCAATAACAAAGGGCGTTTCAAAAATAGTATCAGTTTTTTGTAATTTTGTGACGCTATATTCCAATGCCCTAAAATTAGGCCGACGATGAATCATATGAATCTGATTTGTAATTGGAACTAATTCATTTGCCCAGTCGATAGCAGAGTCACCACCACCGGCAATTGCAATTGTTTTATGAGCAAATTTTGAAAGGTCACTAATATTGTAAAATAAAAATTCATTTTCCAAAGCGGATGCAGTAGGAACTTTTAATTTACGGGGCTGAAAGGACCCAATTCCAGCAGTTATAATAATTGTTCTACTATATGTAATTCGTTTGGAAGTTTTAATTTTGAAAAGATCGTTTTCTTTTTCAAAATGTAAGACTGTTTCATTTAATTTAATATCAGGATTGAATTCGGCTGTTTGATCCGAGAGCTGTTTAATTAAATGTTCACCAGATATACTGGGAAATCCGGCAATATCATAGATTTTTTTTGCGGGATATAATGTATCGACTTGTCCACCAACAGTAGGGAGGCTTTCGATAATTTGTGTTTTAGCTTGCCGCATATGAGCATAGGTTGAGGCGAACAGCCCAATTGGACCAGCACCAATAATAGTAATATCAAATATTTCATTTGTTGTCATAATTGTCTCCTAACAATCTTTCTTAATAACATTATAGTAGTATAACGCATAAAAAATATAAAGTAATAGTAAAATGGAGTGAAGTTGGGTACAATGAAATTATTAAAGTTTGAAGAGGAGGAACAACAATTATGGCATATCCACAATTAGACTTAGAACATGTAGTTGGACCAAAAGTTAAAATGGTTACAAATTATGGGGATATTACAATTCAATTATTTCCTGAACAAGCACCTAAGACGGTAGAAAATTTTATGGGACTTTCAGAACAAGGTTACTATAAAGATGTTATTTTTCACCGAGTGATTTCTGATTTTATGATTCAATCTGGAGATCCAACTGGATCTGGAATGGGTGGCGAAAGTATTTGGGGTAATTCGTTTGAGGATGAGTTCTCACCAGAATTATTTAATTTACGAGGAGCTTTATCAATGGCTAATTCGGGCCCAGCAACAAATGGTAGTCAGTTTTTCATTGTTCAAAATTCAAATGTTCCTGAACAAATGATTACTCAATTGAAGGATGCAAAGTATCCCGAAGAAGCAATTGAAGAATATAGAAATGGTGGAACACCTTGGTTAGATTTTCATCATACGGTATTTGGACAAGTAATCAATGGAATGGAAGTTGTTGACAAGATTGCAAATGCAAAAACAGCTATGCAAGATAAACCAATTGAACCAATTGTAATTAAAGATATGATAGTAACAAAATAAAGAGGATGAAAATCCTTTTTTATTTTGTCACGATTTATTGAAAGGAGTTTTAATGAAATATAGAATTGGGCAAGAAATATCAGGAATTGTAACAGGTATTCAACCATATGGGGCTTTTGTAACTATTTCGGAAGGTGTCCAAGGATTGATTCATATTTCGGAATGTCATAATGGTTATGTGGATAACATATTAAATTATTTAAAAATCAATGAACAAATTACGGTTAAAATTATTGATATTGATGAATATAACGGTAAAATGAGTTTTTCAATTAGAGACTTAGACAGAATAAATAATGATTTTAAAAGCTTTGGGGTTAAGATAGCACATAAATATTATTGGACAAATAGGTCTGTAGATACTGGATTTAAAGCAATTGATGACAAAATAGACTTATGGATTGATCAGCAATTAGATGATATTAAAAGAAATAAGCTTGACCAGGAAAAAGAAAGCTGATATATTAAATAAGTGCTGTTAAGGCGACAATGAATATTATAAATAAAGTATTGACATGAGATATACCAGATGGTATATTAATAAAGCTGATTGATA
>NZ_JBSOLI010000026.1:0-89059 GCF_054941065.1 Dellaglioa sp. BT-FLS60 | reverse complement strand
AGGGAACCTCTTTCTTTTGGGCTGGCTGGCCATTAAAGGAAACGAAGTTCCCTTTTTTGTATTATTATATAAAAAAATTGCCGCCAGTGATAGATTTTCTATCACCAACAACAAATATTGTAGAGCCCAAATACTGACTGTTGACAGGCACTTTTTTATATTAATTTTGATGAGGAGCAGATGAAGCGACTTTATTACTAGCTGATGATGCTTTATCTTTATTAGAAGGAGCACTTGAAGAACTAGCAGAAGAGCTGGTGCTAGAACTAGCGACTTTTGCCGATTCGCTGCTAGAAGAACTAGATTCTTCTGAAGATTCTGAAGAAGAACTTGAACTCTCTGGAGCGCTTGAACGGCTACTTTGATTAGCAGTATTTCCTGAAGCAGGTATATTTGAATAGCTGCTACTGTTATCTGATGTTGTCATTGTTGCAGTTGATGAATCTGTTAATGATAATTCACCGTTATTTAGATAAACATCAGAAGGCTTTATCCAATCTGTGTTGGAAGCAGATTGTGAAACGTACTGCATTAAGCTTTTATAAATACCTGTAGCTAATCGTTGAGAACTAACATTTAAGTAATTATCTGGGACTAAAGGTGAATCATAACCCGTCCAAACTGCAATTGCATAGTTTTTAGTATAACCAGAAAATAAAGAATCCATAGCAGCATTAGAAGGGAACTTATCAGCAACGTTTGATGGATAATCCGTTGTTCCGGTTTTGCCGGCTTGGTAAAGACCAGGAATCTGTGCTGCCGTTCCTGTACCACTAGGACTGCTAATAACGCCTTTCAACATATCCGTAATCATATAAGCTGTTGAAGTCTTCATAGCTCTACTACCTGAACTAGAATAATTTAAAACTGTCCCATCTTTTTTGACGATACTTGAGATATAAGTGCCCTTGTGATAAGTACCACCATTGGCAAAGGCTGCATATGCTTCGGCATTTTGTGTTGTCGATACGCTGCCACCGATACCAGATGCATAAGTTTCAGCTTGATTCTTAGAGATACCAAGTTTTTTGATAAATTTTTGTGCTCGAGGTAAACCAACTGCTTCAAGTGTTCGAATAGCAGGAATATTACGCGATTGAATTAAAGCATTGCGCATAGTCATTGTACCAAGGTAGCTATGATCAAAATCGTTTAATTGATTTGTTGTCGCATCAGGATAATAATATTTCGTATCTTTGACCTTTTGATTTGTTGGGTAGTCTAGGTATTCAATAGCGGGACCATAATCCATAATTGGTTTCATGGTTGAACCGTTACTTCGACTAGTTGCTACTGCACGATTATACCCAAATGTAACGTTGGTTTGTTTACGGCCACCAATCATAGCCGAGATAGCACCAGTTTTTGAGTCAACCATTGTGACAGCTAATTGCATTTTGTTATCTGGATACATGACATAATCATTTGTATTAGCAATTTTATAAAGCTGTTTTTGAGCATCTAAATCTAAGTTTGTATGAATTTTAAGACTACTGTTATATGGATCTAAACCTTTATTTTTAACAGATTGAATGACTTCTTTTAAGTAAGAATCAGCAATTTTTGCGTTATACGTATCTTTTTCAGTAGAATGTGATGTTCTCAATCCTGAAGTGATAGGCGTTTGTTTGGCCTTACTTGCTTCTTCAGTTGTAATTTTTTTGTTTGCTAACATCGCGTCAATTACTTCATCTCTACGTACCTTTGCATATTTTGGATGTGCGTAAGGATTATAAGAAGATGGCGCATTAGGAATTCCAGCTAGCATGGCAATTTGTGCCACATTTAATTTATTTAATTTTTTACCAAAGTAGTAATTTGCGGCAGTTTGCATCCCGTAAATTCCGTTCCCCATGAAAACTTTATTGGTATAGAACGTTAAAATTTGAGATTTACTGAATTTACGTTCAACTTGTAAAGCGAGCCATGCTTCTTGTGCTTTTCGCTTCATCGTTTGATCAGATGCTTTTGTCGAAAAGACCGATAATTTGATGAGTTGCTGTGTCAAAGTACTACCACCTTGAAGCCCCGTTGAGCCACCAGTGATATTTGATAATGCCGCACCAGCAATTCGAACAGGGTCAACACCATTATGTTTATAGAAACGTTTATCTTCAATTGAAACAATGGCATCTTTTAATGTCTGTGGAACATCAGATGAATCGGCATAAATTCTTGAAGTTCCTAAAGTGGTGATAACTTCATCATCTTTTGCATAAATAACACTTGCTGGTGTACTTTCTAAGCTACTTGACGTTATTTTTGGTGCGTCTTTTGCATAATAGAAAAATAGAATGATACCAGCAATTACGCTAATAACAACTAGGCCAATCAAACTTAGAAAAATACGTTTGAAGAGTCTACCCTTACTAGGTTTTCCTTTGTTGTTATTTTTGCTATTTTTTAACTCTTGTTCGCGTCGTGAAACACGAGTTGTACCTTTGTTATCAGTTGTAGCCATAAATAAAATTCTCCTTTAATTACATAAAGCCTTAATTATAGATGCTCTATCATTTTATCAACATATTTTAAATAGGGGATAACCGGATTTAAAGTATATTGTATTTCGAACCCTTCAGTCTGGACTATTTTCAATGGAATTGATTTACGACCATTAATTTGTTTATCCCAGTATGCAAAGAGCGTCTTAGATGGTAGCAAGTAAATCTTGTCCAAAGTTGCAAACTTCATTATAACAAAGCTGATTCCCTTTTGTAACACGCAAGCTTTCATATGGATAATTTGATGCTCATGAAAGTTGCTTAGCGGAAATGAAGTTTTGTTTTTAGTTTCCTTAGCCTCAAAGTCTAAATAGTGACCATCATATATCCCGTTATAATCAGTTGTTGATGCCGTTTGGAAATAAGCTTCTTTAATGACAGCTGCACTTCGTTTAGGATAATCAACTTTCACAATTTGGATAGGTGTTGGTTTCTTATGAATGACTGCAAGGTTATTAGCGAGGTAGAATTCGTTGCTGGCATTGATATCAGCTTCTAATGACATTCCTCGTTTACCAAACAATAACATATTTGATTTTTTTGGCGTACTTAAAGGTGAAGGTTCATAAAGTTTACCATTAGGATAATTAATACTCACGATTATCTCACGCTCCAATCTAAAGTATTATAACAATAAGTGCTATAATTTAATAGCTTTAAAGAATTTGGTAACATATTTTTAATATAAGGAAAGGATGTCTAAGCAATTATGAAACGTTTATGGGTGACAGGTTACCGAACATATGAGTTGGGCATTTTTAATGAAACCGACTTGAAAATAACAATTATCAAGAGTTCTATTAAAAAATACATTATTAATGAAATTGAAAATGGCTTGGAGTGGGTGATTACAGGGCCACAACTTGGCATTGAACAGTGGACTGTTGAAGTTTGTCTTGATATCAAAAAAGAATATCCTGATTTTAAAGTAGCGCTTATGTTACCGTTTAGAGAATTTGGTAATAATTGGAAAGATGACAAAAAAATAACTTTAAATAATCTATTAAGTGACGTAGATTTTACTGATAATATAAGTAAAGACGTTTATCAATCACCACAACAATTAAAAAATTATCAAGCTTTTATGATTGATCATACGGATGGGGCTCTGTTAGTCTATGATCCAGAAAATGAAGGCAAAACAAAATTTGATTTATTGAAAATTAAACAGGTTAAGGAATCAAGAGATTATGGATTACAGATGATAGATTTCATGGCATTAGAGGATGTTGCAAATGAAATTGAAGAAGAACGAAATAATCATTTGAATTATTAAATAATTCTGTTATAATAAACAGGTATTAATATTATTTATGAGAATTAGTGATGAGGTGTACGAATATGACAGATGTTAATTTTTCACCTAAAGATATCTTACAAAAACATTTTGAAACTAAGATGCGCGGGTATGATTCTAAAGAAGTTGACGAATTTCTTGATGACGTTATTAAAGATTATGAAACCCTTGATAAAGAAGTCAAAAGAGTTCAAGAAGAAAATGATCGGTTAATTGCACAAGTTGATGAGCTCACTAAACAGGTTACTGTTGGTAAGAGTTCACAAACAACACAAACAACGTCTACAACTTCAAATATGGATATTCTTAAACGTTTATCAAATTTGGAACGTCGGGTGTTTGGTGCTCAATTAGATGAAGATCAAAATTCTAGAAATCAATTTTAAGTTAATTCAATGATTTATTATTAGATTCAGTGTAAATTTCGGGTAATTGCGGTCTATTAATTTAGGCTGAGGAAAGTCCATGCTTGCACAAGCTGAGATGCTTGTAGTGTTCGTGCTTGGTGAAAAAATAAGCCAAGGTACCTTCGGGTAACGGCGGATAAAATGACTAAGGTTTCGACTATGTCAAAGTAATCTGTAAAGTGCCACAGAGACGATACAATATTGGAAACGATATTGCTGGAACGCGGTAAACCCCACGAGTAGGCAACCCAAACTTTGGTAGGGGCGCTTCATGACGGAAATGAACAAATCATGGGGGCAGATAATATCTGGAGATAGATGATTACCACTGATTTCATCGCCTGAGATGGATGACGTACAAAACATGGCTTATAGAAATTTACATGATTTCAGGATGAACTAGGATGAAGGATTTTCTTTTATCCTAGTTTTTTTTATTAAAAAAATTAAATTATAGTGAAGGTGCAGAATGGAAACTTTTAAATTATTGGCAACCGCAGCTAGCGGTATTGAGTCAATTGTTGGAAATGAACTTAAACATATGGGTTATGATGTTCAAGTAGAAAACAGTCGCGTTCGTTTCGAAGGTACAATGGAAGATGTTATCAATACAAATCTTTGGTTGAGAACAGCGGACCGTGTCAAAATTATCGTTGGTGAGTTTACTGCGACAACTTTTGATGATTTATTTGAACAGACAAAAGCAATTTCTTGGGATAAATTTTTACCATTAGATGCTGAATTCCCTGTTCAAGGTAAATCTCAAAAATCAACACTTTACAGTGTGCCAGACGCACAAGCAATTGTAAAAAAAGCAATTGTAGATCAACTAAGTGATGTTTATCACCGAACAACTCGTTTGCCAGAAACAGGTGCTAAGTATCCATTGGAAGTTGCTATCAATAAAGATAATGTTTTATTGACACTTGATACAACGGGAAGTAGTTTATTCAAACGTGGTTATCGTGTTGAAAAAGGTTATGCACCACTGAAAGAAAATATGGCTGCTGCTTTAGTTATGTTAACTAATTGGTATCCAGAAAAGCCTTTTATCGATCCAGTGTGTGGATCAGGAACAATTCCAATTGAAGCTGCATTGATGGGCCATAATATTGCACCTGGTATTGGCCGTTATTTCGTGTTTGAAGATTGGGACTTTGTTGAAAAAGGTCTCTTTGATCGGTTAAGAGAGAAAGCAAAAGGTGAAGCTAACCTTGATGTTGTTTTAGATATTGCTGGTTATGATATTGATGCTGGAATGATTGAAATTGCTAAGAAAAATGCAGCTGAAGCCGGTGTTTTAGATAGCATTGAATTTAAGCAACTTGCTGCAAAAGATTTTACAACAGAAAAAGAATATGGGGTCATCGTTGCTAATCCACCATATGGTGAACGTTTAAGTGATACTGAATCTGTGCGTGTATTATATAAACAAATGGGTGTTGTTTACAAAAAAATGCCTACATGGAGTAAATACATTTTGACAAGTGATTTAACATTTGAAGAATATTACGGATCAAGAGCATCTAAGAAACGTAAATTATACAATGGTTCGTTGAGAACGGATTACTTCCAATACTGGGGTAAACGCAAGCCAAGAGCCTAGTAAGGCTCTTCGTCAACTGTTGTTAGATAATATTATGAAAGTTCTGATTACTTAGTGATTAGGACTTTTTTTGTATGTACTTTGAGTGTATAAAATAGTTTGATTAGACATGCGGAGATTCCTTCTTTTTTATTAATTTTTCTTTTATAGGTGAAATGGATAGTGAAACTTAGATGACCCCGTAACCAAAAGTCTTATGACTTTTGTTTTTTTTTAATTACCCAACAATAGATATTGTAGACCCTTTTTTTTCAAAAAAAGAGTGTCGATGATTTCTCATCAACACTCAAAAGTATAGAATTATTGTTTTTATAGAGAAATCTTAATGCTTGTAATGGTGCCTAATGGCTTAAATAATGTTCTTTTACGAAGTCTATAAATATTTGTACGGCGGTAAATGTTTTCTGATTTTTTTTCCATGCCATCATATGTTCTATTTTATAACTAGATGATAACGGAATAAAAGTTAAAGCTATGTCTGGTCTATTTAAATACGCACCAGAGGCACAAAGCGCATAACCTAGTTTTTCCTTAACGAGATATAAGGCGTTGCTTAATAAATTTTGAGACCCAACAATTGTTAGTTCTTTAGTGGGAATATTAGCCCAGGAAGCGACTTCATTCTGAACAATAGATCTAGCAGGAATAATCAAAGGTAATGATGTAAGCTCTGCAGTATTAATACTAGTTTTAATAGCTATCGAAGTATTTTTAGGAACCACGATACCCCAATTGTCAGTTACGGGTAACTTTATGAATTCATATTTGGCAACCTCTACAGGTGAAAGCAAAAAGCCAAGGTCGACTCGACCGCTATCAATTTTTTCTTTTATATCATCACCATCAGCATTATACAAAGAAAATTTTATATTTGGATATTGTTCGTGGAAAGCCATAATTATGGCTCCTAAAAATTTAGCTACGGAAGACTCAACGCAACCAATAGCGATAGTGCCATTTAAGGCATCATTATTGATAACATCTTGTGTCGATTTTTCAATTAAACTAACAATTTGCTGAGCACGTTCTTGGAAAATAATTCCTGAGTTCGTGAGGGTCATTTTTTTATTATCACGATTAAAAAGCGGAGTTTCTAATAAACTTTCTAAATTTTTAAGTTGGCGGCTTAGTGTGGGTTGCGTAATATGTAATTCATTGGCGGCTTTTGACATATTTCCTAGTTGAGCGATTTTCAAAAAGTAATTAAGTATCCTTGTTTCCATAATTATGCCTCTTTTCTTAATTTAAGTCTGTTTATAAATATAGTATACAGTTTCAATTCGTTTTAGGCATTGTTTTTAATTCATAATAGATATTTTACATGACTAGGATTGGCCGATATACTAAGCATATTAAATAAATGAGGTGGTATTTATTTTGAATAAAACAAAATTATTAATTTTCACTCTGGCTTTTGGAACTTTCAGTATTTTAAACACTGAGGTTGGCATTATTGGCATACTTCCAATAATTGCGACTCGATTTCAGGTTAGTATAACAACAGCGGGACTACTTGTTAGTTTATTTGCCGTTATAGTAGCGATAAGTGGGCCAATTATGCCAGTTATAATGGGGCGATTAAATACTAAGCATGTGCTCCTGTCTGTATTAGGAATTTTTGTATTGTCTAATATGGTGTCAGCCTATGCGCCTAATTTTACAGTTGCTTTAGTCGGTCGACTAATTCCAGCAGTGTTTCATCCCGTTTACTGTTCGTTGGCTTTTACATTGGCCGCTAAAGCAGTAGATGATAAAGAATCCTCTAAGGCAGTTTCTAGAGTAATGATGGGGGTATCTTCTGGGATGGTGTTAGGTACACCGATAACAGCAATCATTGCTAGTCATGTCTCTTACCGAGCCGCAATGGTATTTTTTACGTTAGTTAGCGCAGTTGCTCTGATACTGAATGTTATTTTTCTGCCAAAATATAATGGTGTCAATTCAAGCGACAAACCTACAAAAGCAGCTGAAAATGGATCAATGAAATCTATTTTATTAAAAAGAGCATTATGGATTTCGGGATTAGGCACAATTGCGATTGGTGCATCGTTGTTCAGTGTATATGGATATGTATCAGATTATTTAGGAAACGTTAGTCATTTTTCTGCTAATCAGTTAAGTTTTGCATTATTCTTTTTCGGATTAGCTAGTTTAGTCGGAAATCTGATTGCTGGTTCTTATTTAAGTAGTAAACCAAAGCAATTGATTAGAATTTATCCTATTTTGCTTATTTTTGTATATGCCGTAATGTTGATGATTAATACCAATGTAAGTATCATGTTTGTAATTGTATTGGTATGGGGAATTATTTATGGGATTGGGAACAATATTCAACAATATTTAGTTGCTTCATCAATTCCAGAAGCTGCTAATTTTGCTAATGGCTTATTTATTTCACTTGGAAATATTGGTACTACATTAGGAATAACCTTAGGTGGGTTCATGTTGAATAGTGTCGGCGTTATTTTGCTACCATTTTTAGGGATTATGGTGTTAATCCTAACCTTAATTATTTTATTTTTTAGAAATAAGTTAATTTCAACTGAATTAAATGAGTTATAATAGTCGAATTAAACACTAAGCTATGGTTTAATCATTATAGAGAAGGATGAATGTGCGGCGTTATTTTAATTTTTATTTCGCTTAATTAATGTATTTATAAAAATAAATTAAAAAAAAGGTCGTATTGCTTTACTTATTAAAAGTAAGTGATATAATTAAGTTATTCAATTAGAGAAGGAGAACTTAACTATGAAAACTCAATTATTAGATCTTATGGAACAACGTCGCACAATTTATGCTTTAGGTGATAAAGTTAGTCAAACACCTGATGAAATTATTAGTGTTATTGAAGGTGCAATTAAATAATCACCAACTTCATTTAATAACCAAACAATTAGAGCAGCAATTTTATTTGGTAAAAACTCAGATAAAGTTTGGGATATCGTTGAAAAACGTCTTGAATCTGAAGTTCCTAATGCTGAAGCATACAAGAAAACTCAAGAAAAAATTGCTACATTCCGTGCAGGTTTTGGTACTGTATTATACTTCATTGATACTGATGTTGTTGCTCAAAACGAAAAAGATTTTGCTTTATACGCTGAAAACTTCAGAGTATGGGCAGAACAAGGCTTGGGTGGTGCACAACAAAGTGTCTGGACAGCATTAGCCGAAAATGGACTTGGTGCAAGTTTACAACATTACAATCCACTTATTGATGCTGAAATCAGAAATGCTTTTAACATCCCTGAAAACTGGGAATTACGTGCAGAAATGCCATTCGGTTCAATTGAAGCAGCTGCAGGCGACAAAGATTTTATGGCTGACGATGATCGTTTCTTAGTTATTAAATAATAAATGATAAAGTACAAAAAGATGAAACTTTAAGTTTCATCTTTTTTTTTGGAAAAATATAGAATATTTGACCAATTATGTTAAGCTTTAAACAGGAACGAATTATTTTGGATTTTCAGAGAGGAATCGTAATTATGCAAGGACATCAAAAGACCTATTTTTATCAGCCTGAACTAGCTAAAACAGTTATTTTATGGTCATGGACGTTTTGTTTATTTTTAAGTAGTCTATTCTTGTGGTTAGAAATAACAACATTACAGATTTGGACGATTATTTTATTTATACTTTTTCTTTTTGTGTCAGTTATTCAAATATTTAGCCGTAAACTAATTATTGATGACAAAAATATTAAATTAACTAAAGTGATTCGAAGACATAATGAAACGATTGTAATTTCTGAAATAAAAAAAGTGAAGATACGGAGATATGGACTTTCTTTTTATTTAAATGATGGTAAAAAATCTATTGTTTTAAATTCTAGAAGTAAGTTGCAACTATATACAGGATTAAAAAAAGTGATTTAAACGATACCAATTTGGGTCGTTTATTTTTTTGAAAAAATAAATATTAACGGTAAATACAGACACAATAAACGCTAAAATACGAACTATTTTTGATTTATTTTTAAAATAGTCCTTTTTTTGCTTTGACACAGCGCTAAGTTGTTGATAGAATAGGCTTATTAAATTTGGAGGTAATCAAATGGCAGAAATAGCAATTGTGATGGGATCAATTTCCGATTGGACGACGATGAAATTTACGGCCAATTTATTAGATGAACTTGGCATTGAATATGACAAAAAAGTCATTTCGGCGCACAGAATGCCAACAGAAATGTATGAATTCGCAGTAAGCGCGGAGGAAAAAGGCTATCAGGTTATTATTGCAGGTGCAGGTGGTGCTGCTCATTTACCAGGAATGATTGCGGCGTCAACTATTATTCCTGTAATAGGTGTTCCTGTTCAGTCACATGCACTAAACGGAATAGATTCTTTACTATCAATTGTTCAAATGCCCGCAGGAACGCCGGTAGCAACTATGGCTATCGGGAAAGCTGGCGCAACAAACGCTGGTATCTTTGCTGCAAAAATTTGTGCCTTAAGCGATTCAAAAATAAAACACCATTTGAAATCATATCAATCAGCACTTCGCCAAAAATCTTTGGAAAGTAGTGATTTACTTGATTAAAAAGATATTACCGGGACAAACAATTGGTATTATTGGTGGTGGGCAGTTAGGCCAAATGATGACCACATCGGCAAAAGAAATGGGTTACCGTATTATTATCTTAGACCCACAAGAAGATTGCCCAGCTGCTCAAGTTGCGGATAGACAAGTTGTCGCAAATTATGATGATGAGAGTGCCATTTTAGAGCTTGCAAAAATGTGTGACGTATTGACATTTGAATTTGAAAATGTGAATGCCGATACAATTGATGCAGCAAAGCAATATTGTTATGTGCCACAAGGTTCAACAGCACTACGTATTTCACAGGACAGAATTAGTGAAAAACAATTTTTAGCGGCACATGATTTCCCAATTGCGCCTTTTAAGGTCATACAAAATTTAGTTGACTTACAAAATGCGATTGAAATAATTGGTTACCCAGCTATTTTAAAAACAACACGTGGTGGTTATGATGGTAAAGGTCAAGTTATTTTAAAAACCAGCCATGATTTGCCAGAAGCAGAAGCGCTTGTTCAAAATGAACGTTGTGTGTTAGAAGGTTTCGTTCAGTTTGACCGTGAGGTTTCTGCCATTATTGCCAGAAATGAGTACGGACAACAAAGTATTTTTCCAATTATTGAAAATCAACATCGCAATAATATTCTATATGAAAGTGTTTGTCCAAGTCGGATATCTACTGAAACAGCAGTAAAAGTTGAAGCAATTGCTAGCCAAATTGCCGATGACTGTTTATCTGTTGGAACGATGGGCATTGAATTTTTCATTTCGGATTCAGGATCAATTTATGTTAATGAAATTGCGCCTAGACCACATAATTCAGGTCATTTAACGATTGAGGCTTGCTCTTTGTCACAATTTGAAGCACATATTAGAGGGATTTGTAATTTACCAATGCCGAAACCACAACTGCTTTCTCATGCTATTATGGTTAATATTTTAGGACAACATGTTCAACCTGTATTAAATGAAATTCAAAATGAAGTTCAATGGCGGTTTCATTTTTATGGTAAGGAAGAAGCGAAACAAGATCGTAAAATGGGACATATCACAATCTTAACGGATGATTTAAAGCAAGCGAAAACTGACATTTATCAAACAAAAATTTGGGACTAAGAGAGGAAGATAATAATGATTGATCGTTATACAAATGCTGAAATGGGTGCCGTCTGGACAGATGAAAATAAATATAAAGCTTGGTTGGAAGTGGAAACATTAGCAAGTGAGGCTTGGGTTGAATTAGGCCATGTGCCAGCAGAAGATGCCGCAAAGATTCGCAAAAATGCTAGTTTTGATATTGATCGTATTTTAGAAATTGAACAAGAAACAAAACATGATGTTGTTGCTTTTACAAGAGCCGTTTCGGAATCTCTTGGAGAAGAACGAAAATGGGTTCATTATGGACTGACTTCTACTGATGTTGTTGATACAGCTTATGGGTCTATTTTGAAACAGGCTAATGACATTTTGCGTAAGGATATTGAAGCATTTATGGCTGTTTTAGCTGATAAAGCAGTTGAATATAAAGATACTGTTATGATGGGAAGAACACATGGCGTTCATGCTGAACCTACAACATTTGGCTTGAAAATTGCATTATGGTATTCAGAGATGAAACGTCATCAAACGCGCTTTGAAACAGCAGCTTCAGATGTTGAGGCAGGGAAAATTAGTGGCGCTGTGGGAACATTTGCAAATATTCCAATGTTTGTGGAAACGTTTGTTTGTGAACATTTAGGCATTAGACCACAAGAAATCTCAACACAAGTTTTACCACGTGATTTACATGCTAACTATGTGGCAGAAATGGCTTTGTTAGCAACGTCAATTGAAAAAATGGCAACAGAAATTCGTGGCTTACAAAAAAGTGAAACACGTGAAGTTGAAGAATACTTTGCCAAAGGGCAAAAAGGATCATCAGCGATGCCACATAAACGTAATCCAATTGGTTCAGAAAATATTACGGGATTGGCACGTGTTATTCGTGGACATATGGTAACCGCTTTTGAAGATGTTACGCTATGGCATGAACGTGATATTTCACACAGTTCTGCAGAACGTATTATTTTACCTGATACGACTATTCTATTGGATTACATTTTACGTCGATTCACAAAAATAATTAAAGAATTAACAGTATTCCCAGAAAACATGAAGAAAAATATGGGACGTACTTTTGGTCTTATTTACAGTCAACGAGTGTTGCTTAAATTAATTGATAGTGGCATGTCTAGAGAAGCTGCATATGATTTAATTCAACCTAAGACAGCAATTTCTTGGGATGAACAAATTCAATTCCGTCCATTATTAGAGGCGGATGACCAAATTATGTCTGCATTAACTGAAGCAGATTTGGATGATGCTTTTGATTATCATTATCATATTCGAAATGTAGATGCTATTTTCGAACGAATTGGTCTCCTTTAACATAAATATAAAAACCCATAAAGTCGGTTTAACGGCTTTATGGGTTTTTATTTACCATAAAACGAACATTATTATAAATGAATTTAAAATATATCGTATTTAGCCTTGATAAGTTGCTGTAAGATTGTTAAACTTACTTTTGTAAAGAACGAACAATAATTATAAAAAATGATTTTTTGTTAGTAATTAACTTTAGGAGGCCGTTCAATTGGATCAATTACTTTATGAAGGAAAAGCTAAAAACGTTTATAAAACAAATGATAACGAAGTATTAAGAATGGTTTATAAAAACCAAGCTACTGCGTTAAATGGAAAACGAAAAGAAGAAATATTAGGTAAGGGATTATTAAATCATCAAATTTCTGATATTATTTTTTCTTACTTAATGGCCAATGGTATTAAAACACATTTTATTAAGAATGTTTCTGAAACCGAACAACTGGTTAAAAAAGTTGAAATTATTCCAATTGAAGTTGTTTTACGAAATACAATTGCTGGTAGCTTTGCTCGTAAATTTGATCAAATTGAAGGCACGCAATTAACCCCACCAGTTATCGAATATTATTATAAAAATGATGAACTGGATGATCCGGTAATAAATGAGTCACAGATTTTTGCATTAAATTTTGCAACTAAAACGGAAATGCTTGAGATTAAAAAACAATTACTGCTTATCAATCAATTATTAGTTGATTTATTTAAAACAATTAATATTGATCTGATTGATTTCAAACTTGAATTTGGTCGTTACCAAGGAGAACTTATTTTGGCAGATGAATTTTCACCTGATAATGCGCGTTTGTGGGATTCAACGACGCATGAATCTTTAGACAAAGATATTTTTAGAAAAAAACAAGGCAGTATCATTCCAGCATATCAAGATGTTTTAAATCGTTTAAAAAATCGAAAAGAGGCCAAATAAATGTATCGTGTAGAAGTCTACGTCACTTATAAAGAATCAGTTTTAGATCCACAAGGTCAAGCTGTGAACGAAGCAATTGAACGATTAGGTTTTTCAGGTGTCAACGATGTTCGTGTTGGTAAATATTTTGTCATGACAGTTGAAGCCGGCGAATTAGAAATTGATCAAAAAATAGATGCGATTTGCGATAAATTATTAGCTAATCCAAATATGGAACAATATCGTTATGAACTTGAAAAAGTGGAGGCCTAGTGATGAAATTTGCTGTTCTTGTGTTTCCTGGTTCAAATTGTGATTACGATTTACTCTATGCTATTCGAGATGGTCTACATGAACAGGCAGAATTTGTGTCATACACCGAAACCTCACTTGCTGGCTTTGACGGGGTGCTACTTCCAGGAGGCTTTTCATATGGTGATTACCTAAGAAGTGGTGCAATTGCAAGCTTATCGCCAATTATGGCTGAAGTGAAACGCTTCGCAGATGAAGGCAAATTAGTCTTTGGAACATGCAATGGGTTTCAAATGTTAACGGAAATGCAATTACTTCCAGGCGCATTAATTCAAAATAAAAATATTAAATTTATTTGTAAACCTGTTACTTTAAAAATTGTTAACAATCAAACAAGTTTTACAACTGGTTATGCTGATCAAACGACGATTGAATTACCAATTGCACATGGTGAAGGTAATTATTACTGTGATGATGAAACATTGGCTAATTTAAAGAGAAATAAACAAATTGTTTTTAGATATGAAGATAATCCAAATGGCAGTATTGATGATATCGCTGGAATTATTAACGAACGTGGCAATGTTCTTGGCATGATGCCTCATCCAGAACGTGCCATTGAGGCCTTGCTTGGTTCAACTGATGGTCTAAATTTATTTAAATCGATGGTTACGACATATAAAGAGGGAGTGATCTAATTTGGCTACAACAATGCAAGAACCAACGGCACAAACAATTGAAGATACTAAATTATATCAAGAATGGGGATTAACAGATTCAGAATATGCCTTAATTAAAAATGATATTTTGAAACGTCAACCTAACTATACTGAAGCTGGTTTATTCTCAGTGATGTGGAGTGAACATTGTTCTTACAAAAACTCACGTCCTGTTTTAAGTCGCTTCCCCAATTCTGGACCCCAAGTTTTACAAGGACCTGGTGAAGGTGCCGGTGTTATTGATATTGGTGATGGTAAAGCAGTCGTTTTTAAAGCTGAAAGTCATAATCATCCCTCAGCAGTTGAACCATATGAAGGTGCAGCAACAGGGGTTGGTGGTATTATTAGAGATATTTTTTCAATGGGTGCAACGCCAATTGCCATGCTTGATAGCTTACGATTTGGTGAATTAGATAATGAACATACGAAATACCTTGTCTCAGAAATCGTTGCTGGAATTGGTGGTTATGGAAACTGTATCGGAATCCCAACGGTTGGTGGTGAAACAAGTTTTGACGCCTGCTACGAGGGCAATCCACTAGTGAATGCGATGTGTGTTGGGCTAATTGATCATAAAAATCTTCAAAAGGGTCAAGCTAAAGGTGACGGTAACTTAGTTATCTACGTGGGTGCTAAAACGGGTCGTGATGGTATTCATGGTGCAACATTTGCTTCTGATGAATTTGCTGATGACAAAGAAACACAACGTTCTGCCGTTCAAGTTGGCGACCCTTTTATGGAAAAATTACTCATGGACGCTTGTCTTGAGCTTATTCTAGATCATCCCGATTGGTTAGTGGGGATTCAAGATATGGGTGCAGCCGGTTTGGTCTCATCAACTGCTGAAATGGCTTCTAAAGCCGGTTCGGGAATGGTACTTGATTTAGATAACGTGCCACAACGTGAAACAAACATGTCTGCTTATGAAATGATGTTATCAGAATCACAGGAACGCATGGTTCTTTGTATCAAACCTGAATTTGAAAAAGCTGTTACTGATTTATTTAAAAAATATGACTTAGAAGCCGTTAACATTGGCTATGTAACAGAAAATACAGATTATGTTTTAATGCACGAGGGGAAAATTGTTGCTAATTTACCAGTTGATTCTTTAGCAAGTGATGCGCCTGTTTATCATAAAGAACAAAAAGAACCTGCAAGAATTAGTGAATTTAAAGAACAAGCTGATTTTATTCCCGAAATTGAAAACGTGACGGAAACTTGGTTAGCTTTATTAAAACAACCCACAATTGCCTCTAAAGAATCATTGTATGAAACCTATGATTCTCAAGTTAAGGTCAATACAGTTGTTAAACCTGGTAGTGATGCTGGTGTTATTCGGATTAGAGAAACAAATAAGGCACTTGCGATGACAACAGATTGTAATGCACGATACATTTACTTAAATCCTAAAATTGGTGGTCAAATTGCGGTTTCAGAAGCAGCCCGAAATATCGTTGCCTCTGGTGGTCAACCACTTGCCATTACAGATTGTTTAAATTACGGTCGTCCTGAAAATCCAGAAATTTTCTGGGAGTTTGATCAAAGTGCTATCGGCATTTCAGAAGCGTGTGATTTATTTAATACACCTGTTATTTCCGGTAATGTCTCTCTATATAATGAATTTAATGAACAACCTATTTACCCAACGCCGATGATTGGAATGGTTGGCTTAATCAAAGATGTTAAAAATATTACAACGCAAGATTTTAAAACACCTAACGATTTGATTTATTTGGTCGGAACAACTAACAATGATTTTAATGGTTCAGAACTTCAAAAAATGATGGTAGGCGAAATCTCTGGAGACATTAAACATTTTGATTTAAAAAATGAACTTCGTAACCAAGAATTAGTTTTAAAAGCAATTGAAGCTGGCTTAGTCGAAAGTGCTCATGATTTAGCTGAAGGTGGGTTAGCCGTTGCCTTGAGTGAATCAACTTTTAAAAATGATTTAGGCGTCGATGTTGATTTAAATATGACGGATGCTCAACTCTTTTCAGAATCGCAATCACGTTTTGTTTTATCAGTTAAACCAGAAAATGGAGTGGCTTTTGAAGCGATAATGGGACAGAATGCTGAAAAAATGGGTCACGTTACCGCTGATCAATTAATCAAAGTAACCACACAAAATAATGATGTGACTATTGCCATGTCCGAAGCCAAAAATGCTTGGAAGGATGCTATCCCATGCCTAATGAAGTAAAAAGTTTAAATGAAGAATGTGGGTTATTTGGTGTTTGGGGTCATGAAGATGCGAATCAAATGACGTATTTCGGTCTTCATAGCTTACAACATCGTGGTCAAGAAGGTGCAGGGATTGTCTCGAATGATAATGGCAAATTAATTGGTTATCGTGGATTAGGGTTATTGTCAGATGTTTTTAGAAATCCTGAAAAAATAAAAAAATTAACAGGTAAAATGGCGATTGGTCATGTGCGTTATGCAACTGCTGGTAGTAATGGAATTGATAATATTCAACCCTTTTTGTTTGATTTTTATGATGCCCAATTCGCATTAGCACATAACGGTAATTTAACCAATGCAGTTACTTTGAGAAATGAGTTAGAACGTGATGGTGCCATTTTTAAATC
The DNA here is from genome assembly GCF_054941065.1 of Dellaglioa sp. BT-FLS60. Lineage (NCBI taxonomy): Bacteria > Bacillati > Bacillota > Bacilli > Lactobacillales > Lactobacillaceae > Dellaglioa > Dellaglioa sp. BT-FLS60. Next base: position 71,815 of record NZ_JBSOLI010000026.1, on the reverse strand, counting down.
AAGTTCAGATTCAGAAGTTTTAATGCATTTAATTCGTCGGTCATCAGCAGACACTTTACATGAACAAGTTAAAGAAGCATTAAATCAAGTTCATGGTGGTTTTGCCTACTTATTAATGACAGCTGACTGTATGATTGCAGCACTTGATCCCAATGGTTTTAGACCTTTATCGATTGGTCAATTGGCAAACGGTGCTTACGTTGTTGCAAGTGAAACCTGTGCTTTAGATTCTGTTGGTGCAGAATTTGTACGGGACGTTAAACCTGGAGAAATTGTTACGATTAGTGATGAAGGCTTATCAATTGACGTTTATACAACTGATACAAAAATGGCCATCTGTTCAATGGAATACATTTATTTTGCCAGACCAGATTCAGATATTTGTGGTATTAATGTGCATTCTGCTCGCAAAAGAATGGGACGTCAATTAGCGAGAGAAACGGGTATTGATGCAGATATGGTTGTCGGTGTGCCCAATTCGTCATTATCTGCCGCAAGTGGCTATGCAGAAGAAAGTGGTATTCCTTATGAAATGGGATTAGTTAAAAATCAATATGTTGCTCGAACATTTATTCAACCAACGCAAGCATTAAGAGAACAAGGTGTCCGTATGAAATTATCAGCTGTTAAAGGTGTCGTTAAGGGTAAAAAAATCATATTGGTTGATGATTCAATTGTTCGTGGAACAACAAGTAAGCACATTGTTCGTTTGTTAAGAGAGGCAGGAGCGGCGGAAGTTCATTTAAGAATTGCCTCGCCACCACTTAAATATCCATGTTTTTATGGTATTGATATTCAAAAACAATCTGAATTAATTGCTGCTCATAAATCAGTTGAAGAGATGCGTGACATTATTGGTGTAGATTCATTATCATTTTTAAGTGAAGATGGCTTAATTGACTCAATTGGGTTGAACTTAGATGCACCTTATTCAGGATTATGCATGGCATATTTTAATGGGGATTATCCAACACCATTGTATGATTACGAAGCTGAATATTTGGCAAATTTAACGACAGAAAAGTGAGGATTTCAGAATGGTAAATGCTTATCAAAAATCAGGTGTTGACGTAACTGCAGGATATGATGTTGTTAATCGAATTAATAAACAAATGTCATTAGCTAGTGAAGCTGGTGCAATCGGTGGATTTGGTGGGCTCTTCGATCTTAGTCAATTACATATTAAAGAGCCACTAATGGTTTCGGGGACTGATGGCGTGGGAACTAAATTAATGGTTGCCTTTGAAGCTAACAAACATGACACGATTGGCATTGATTGCGTGGCTATGTGTGTCAACGATATTGTTGCTCAAGGCGCGACACCTTTATATTTTTTAGACTACTTAGCAACAGGTAAAACGGATCCAGAAAAAATTGAAACGATTGTTTCTGGTGTTATCAAGGGATGCCAAACAGCTCATATGGCTCTTATTGGTGGTGAAACAGCTGAAATGCCAGGAATGTATCAAAAAACACATTATGATATGGCCGGATTTGCGGTAGGTGTTGTTGAAAAAAGCCAATTAGTTGATGGTCACACGATTCAAGCAGATGATTGTTTAATTGGTCTTTCGTCAACAGGAATCCATTCAAACGGGTTCTCACTTGTTAGAAAAATTTTTCTTGAAGATGGGACATTTAATTTATCTGAATCGTTACCAGAGATACCTAATGAATCGCTTGCTGATACGTTATTGACCCCAACAAAAATTTACGTAGATGATTTGTTGCCTTTATTTCAAGCTGATTTAATTAAAGGAGCAGCTCATATTACCGGTGGCGGTTTTATTGAAAATATACCACGTATACTGCCGACAGGGTTACAAGCAACGATTAAACGAGATACTTGGCCAACGTTACCCATTTTTAAAGCTATCGAAAAATATGGTGAAATTCCTCATTTAGAGATGTATGAAATTTTTAATATGGGTATTGGCATGGTTCTAGCGGTTGATAAGGCTAATGTTGAAACGGTACTTGCACAATTAAATAAAGAAACCGTTCAAGCTTATGAGATAGGTCATGTCGAAACTAAGAAGACTGAGCAAACGGTTGAATTGGTAGGTAAATAAAATAATGAAAATAGCTATTTTTGCATCAGGGACTGGCTCTAATTTTGAAGCTATCGCTGATGATCAAGCTTTAAAAGCGGCTGGATTAGAAATTGAAATTTTAGTTTGTGACCGACCTAATGCTGCTGTTATTGAAAAGGCACAGCGTAGAGGAATTCCAACATTTATTATCAGGCCTAAAGATTTTGAAAATCGTAGTCATTATGAACAAGCCATTGTTAACGCATTAGCTAAGTATCAAATTGATCTCATTTTATTGGCTGGCTACATGCGTGTGATTACGACCACGTTACTTAGTGAATATCCGATGAAAATTATTAATATACATCCTGCATTGTTACCTCTTTTTCCAGGTATTCATGGCATTGATGATGCTTATAACGCAGGTGTTAAAGAAACCGGTGTGACGATTCATTACATTGATGAAGGGGTCGATACCGGCCCAATTATCGCACAGCAAAGTGTACCAATTTTATCTAATGAAACACTTGAACAACTAGAAGCTAAAATTCATGAAGTTGAACATCAATTATATCCAAATGTGATTCTAAATTTATTAAATAATGATAAAAAGGGAGATCAATAAGATGAAAAGAGCTTTGATAAGTGTATCTGACAAAACAGGTGTCGTCGATTTTGCTAAAGGATTAATTGAACGTGGATTTGAAATTATTTCAACGGGTGGGACCTTTAAAGTATTAAAGGATGCCAATCTTGCTGTTCTTGGGATTGAAGAGGTTACTCATTTTCCAGAAATGCTCGATGGTCGTGTTAAAACATTACATCCAATGATTCATGGTGGCTTACTAGCAAAACGTGACAATCCTGCTCATATGGCTAAATTAAAGGAAGAGGCTATTGAACTCATTGATTTGGTTTGTGTGAACTTATATCCCTTTAAAGAAACGATTGAAAAACTGGGTATTACTGAAGAAGAAGCTATTGAACAAATCGATATTGGTGGGCCATCAATGTTACGTTCTGCTTCAAAGAATTTTCAGTCAGTTTATGTTGTCGTCGATAAAGATGATTATGCAGCCGTTTTAGTTGAACTAGATAACGAAAAATCAGATAATCATTTTCGTCGTCAATTGGCAGCTAAAGCATTCCGTCACACAGCTGCGTACGATACACTAATCTCAACTTATTTAACAAAAGAATTAGAAATTGAATTTCCTGAAAAATTATCATTAACGTATGATTTCAAACAAGGGATGCGATACGGCGAAAATTCACATCAAAAAGCTGCTTTTTATCAAGCCGGTTTACCAAATGCGTTTTCGATTGCTGCAGCTAAACAATTGCATGGTAAAGAATTATCATATAATAATATCAAAGATGCAGATGCCGCAATAAAAGTTGTTTCAGAATTTAAACGACCAGCTGTTGTCGCAATGAAACATATGAATCCTTGTGGAGTGGGTGTTGGCGAAAATATCTATGAAGCATGGCAAAAAGCATTTGATGCTGATAAAACATCTATTTTTGGCGGTATTATCGCATTAAATCGTGAAGTTGACTTAGCAACTGCGACGGAACTACATCACCTATTCCTTGAAATCATCATTGCGCCAAGTTTTACCGATGATGCTTACGATATGTTGGCTAAGAAAAAAAATCTTCGCGTTATGACACTTGATTTCAGTCAAAAAAAGCAAGCTGATAAATATGAATACGTTTCAGTTATGGGTGGCTTACTTGTTCAAGAACGTGACCAAGTCATTGACCAAATGGCAGAATTAAAAACAGTAACTGAAAAACTACCAACGGCTGATGAAAAAGAAGCCATGCTATTTGCTCAAAGAATTGTGAAACATGTTAAGAGTAATGCTATCGTGATTGCAACAAAGGATCAAACGCTTGGAATCGGTGCAGGACAAATGAATCGAGTTGGTTCTGTCAAAATTGCACTCGAACAAGCCCTTGAACACGGAATGGTTGAACCATTCGTTCTAGCTTCAGATGCTTATTTCCCAATGGATGATAGTGTTGAATATGCTGCTGACCATGGTGTTACCGCAATTATTCAACCAGGTGGTTCAATTAAAGATCAAGATTCAATTGATATGGCCAATCGTAAAGAAGTTGCAATGGTCTTTAGTGGCCGTCGTCATTTTAAACATTAATCGACTAAATCATTAGTTTTTGAAAGGATTATTTTATACGATGAAAATTTTAGTTATTGGTTCTGGCGGGCGAGAACATGCCATCGCACGTAAATTCATTGCGAGTAAAACGGTTTCAGATGTCTATTGTTTACCTGGAAATCCTGGAATGAATAATAATGGCATTAAATCAGTAGGCATTGATATGGCTAATTTTGCTGGTATCGCAACTTTTGCTCGAGAAAACGAAATTGATTGGACTTTTGTTGGACCTGAAATTCCATTAATTGCGGGCATTACCGATTTTTTCCATGAGGAAGGTTTAGCCATTTATGGCCCTTCAAAGGCTGCTGCACAGTTGGAAGGGTCTAAAGAATTTGCCAAACAAGTTATGAAATCAGCTGCTATTCCGACAGCAAACTATCAAACGTTCACGGACTATCAAAAGGCAGTGGCGTATGTGGATACGCAATTATTTCCAGTAGTTATTAAAGCAAATGGCTTGGCTGGTGGTAAGGGTGTTGTTATTGCGCAGGATGAATCAGAAGCGATAGATGCTTTAAATGCTTTTTTAATTCAAAAAGCATTTGATACAACAGAAGTTTTAATTGAAGAATACCTTGATGGTGAAGAATTTTCATTGATGGCCTTTATTGATCAAGGGAAGGTTTACCCGATGCCAATCTCGCAAGATCATAAACGGGCATTTGAAGGAGACAACGGGCCAAATACTGGAGGAATGGGTGCTTACTGCCCAGTTCCTCAAATTTCAGAAGATGTCGTAACGGAATCAATTAACCGGATTGTTCAGCCGACGGCAAATGAGATGATGAAACGGGGTATTCCATTTACAGGTATCTTATATGTTGGTTTAATTTTAACGGAATCTGGACCTAAAGTGATTGAATACAATGTTCGATTTGGAGATCCTGAGACAGAAGTGGTTTTACCACGGTTAAAATCAGATTTTGCGGTAGCTATTTCAAAATTATTGCGACATGAAGCGCCACTTTTAGAATGGGAAACAAAAGGCATAACATTAGGCGTGGTGATTGCCGCTGATGGGTATCCAGAGCGTCCTTTGAAAAATATTGCATTACCAAGCTTGACTGATTTTAAGCCAATTGCTGATAAAATTGACTTTGCAGGTGTGAAAGTGATTAATAATGAATTAGTCAATTCGGGTGGACGCATCTATATTCTGCATGAGACAGGTTTAGATATGGTTGATGCACAACAACGTGTTTATCAATTAGTTGATAATTTTGAAGTACCAAAAACATTTTACCGAATGGATATTGGCTATCGTGCGAACTTAGAATAAAAAAGCGTTCATGTTTACTATAGAGTAAGTAAGCATGAACGTTTTATCATTTTATGAAAGACTATCCGTTAATAATTGTAACATTTGCGGCTTGTAATCCACGACTACCTTCTTTAATTTCAAATGAGACATTTTGACCAGTTCCAAGTACTTTAAACGCGTCAGACTGTATAGCGGTATAATGAACAAATATTTCTTGTTCATCACCGTAAGCAATGAAGCCATAACCTTTTTGTGCGCTAAACCATTCAACAATACCAGATACCATATCGAACGCCTCCCAAAATTGGTCGTACAATTAAGTACTCTTACAGTATATGTAACTTTAGCCAGTAGCGCAACTAATGACAACCACAGTTTTCTCAGTTATACTTAGGAAACTGAATATGAAAGGATGATTAATTTGACTGATATAGAAATTGCACAAAAAAACGTGATGAAACCAATAGAAGAAGTAGCGAATGAGATTGGTTTGAAAAAAACTGATATTGAATTATACGGTAACTTTAAAGCAAAAATTAATTTGCCTTTAGACTTGCCTGAAAAGAAAGACGCTAAGTTAATTCTTGTCACAGCAATTAGTCCCACTCCAGCAGGGGAAGGTAAATCAACAGTAACTGTTGGTTTAGGGGATGCTATGCATCGTTTAAATGAAAAAGTCATGATTGCTCTTAGAGAACCTTCATTAGGTCCTGTCATGGGGATGAAAGGTGGCGCAACTGGTGGTGGTTATTCTCAAGTTGTCCCAATGGAAGATATTAATTTGCATTTTACAGGTGATATGCATGCCTTAACAACTGCAAATAATACACTTGCCGCTTTAATTGATAATCATATTCAGCAAGGTAACGATTTGAAAATTGATCAAAGACGTATTATTTGGAAACGAGTTCTTGATATTAATGATCGTGCGCTTCGTCATGTTGTGGTGGGCCTTGGTGGGCCTATGCAAGGTATTCCTAGAGAAGATGGGTTTGATATCACAGTTGCCAGTGAATTAATGGCTATTTTATGTTTATCAGAAGATATTAAAGATTTGAAATCTAGAATTAGTGATATCGTTGTTGCCTACAATAGTGATAAAAAACCAATTACGGTTGCTGATTTAGGTGTGACTGGGGCTATTAGTTTATTATTAAAAGATGCCATTAAACCAAATTTAGTTCAAACATTAGAACATACACCTGCTATTATTCATGGTGGCCCTTTTGCTAATATTGCTCATGGCTGTAATAGTGTTCTTGCAACTCAAACAGCTTTACAGTTAGGTGATTATGCGATAACAGAAGCAGGATTCGGTGCTGATTTAGGTGCTGAAAAATTCCTTGATATTAAAACACCCATCTTGGGTAAAACACCAGATACAATTGTTATTGTTGCTACAATTCGTGCTTTGAAGATGCATGGTGGTGTTGCAAAAACTGAATTAAATGTTGAAAATGTTGAGGCATTAAAAGCAGGATTTGTAAACTTAAAAAAACATGTTGAAAGTATGCAACGTTACAATATCCCAGTTGTTGTTGCTATTAACAAGTTCACTGCTGATACGGCTATTGAAGTACAAACGTTGATTGATCTAGCTGCTGAAATTGGGGTTGATGCTATTCCCGCAGATGTTTGGGGTCAAGGTGGCGCTGGTGCAATTGATTTGGCTAAAAAAGTAATTGAAACAACAAGTGAAGTGCATGAATTTAAAGCACTATATGAGGCAGATGATTCTGCTGAAACTAAAATCGAAAAAATTGTCACAACTATTTATGGTGGTGCTCATGTTGAATATGCACCTAAGGCCAAAACACAATTACGCCAGTTTAAAGAACTCGGTTGGGATAAATTACCAATTTGTATGGCAAAAACACAGTATTCATTGTCAGATAATGCTAAACTGTTAGGAGCCCCTACAGATTTCACTATTCATATTCGTGAATTCAATCCTAAATTAGGGTCACGTTTCTTAGTTGCCTTAACGGGTAATGTCTTGACAATGCCTGGATTGCCTAAAGTACCAGCTGCAAATCACATGGATATTGATGACAATGGTCTAATTTCAGGGTTATATTAATTAAGAATTAAGAGGAATTAACATGATTTTATATGCGTTATTAGCGCTAATGATATTAGTTGTTGACCAAGTCGTGAAGTATGCAGTCTCAGCTAATATTGCGCTGAATACAAGTCAAACCGTTATACCTAACTTTTTTTCAATTGCAAATATCAGAAATGATGGTGCTGCTTGGAGTTTGTTAGCGGGTAAACAATGGTTCTTTTTCATTGTGTCGATTGCTGCCTTAGTTTTAATGGTCTATTATTTCTACAAATATCGAACAAATGCAGGTTATAAACTTAGTATTGTTTTGATGATTGCTGGGACCTTGGGTAATTTTATTGACCGATTAAGATTTGGGTATGTTGTCGATATGTTTCAAACCGACTTTATCAATTTTCCAATTTTTAATGTAGCAGATATGGCATTAACCGTTGGCGTTATCATTTTATTAATAATTGTTTTAAAGGAAGACGATAAATGACAGAATTAGTGATTCAAAGTGAAGTAGGACGTCTCGATAAAGTGATTGCGACGTTAATGCCAGAAATATCCAGATCAAAAGTCCAACGTTGGATTGAAAGTGGCGATGTCTTAGTTAATGGCAAAATGGAAAAAACAAAATATGCGGTTCAACCAGGTGACAAGATTAGTTTGGTTGAACCTGAACCTATTGAGTTAAATCTGATACCACAAGATATTCCTTTGGATATTGTTTACGAAGATGACGATGTCATTGTCGTAAACAAACCGCAAGGCATGGTTGTTCATCCAGCACCAGGACACCCAGATGGGACATTAGTTAACGCTCTATTATTCCATAGCCCTTTGTCAACAATTAATGGGGCCTTTAGACCTGGGATTGTTCATCGGATTGACAAGGATACCTCTGGGCTACTAATGGTGGCTAAAAATGATAAAGCGCATCAATCGTTGGCGGCTCAATTGAAAGCTAAAACAAATATTCGTGAATATATTGCTTTAGTTCATCAGCCAATTAAAGAAGAATCAGGTATTATTAAAGCACCACTTGGTCGTTCGCCTAAAGATCGGATGAAACAAGCAGTGGTTGCAGATGGTCGGCCAGCAGTGACACATTTTAAAGTGGAAAAAAATTATGAAGATTATTCACTAATAAAATGTCAATTGGAGACAGGGCGCACACATCAAATTCGAGTGCATATGCAGTACATTGGTCACCCAGTTGTTGGAGATCCTTTATATGGACCGCGTAAAACAATTAAAGGACATGGTCAGTTTTTACATGCAGCTAAACTTGGATTTAAGCATCCAACTACGGGTAAAGAACTTATTTTTGAAGTCCCAATTCCACCTATTTTCAAAAGTACACTAGATTATCTTGACAAAACGAATTCTATCACGTAACATAAAAACCAATAAAGCTCCTTTAAAATAGTCCCGTGAGACTAAAAGGTAACGCACGAATAGATTTCTTTTTTGTAGAAGTCTGCCTCTTAGTCTAAGTATTTTTAGATTAAGAGGCTTTTTTATTGGATAAAAAAAGGAGGAACGTCAAATGGCAAAAGAAGTAATTGATTCATTGGCAATGAAACGTGCCTTAACAAGAATGACATACGAAATTATTGAAAAGAACAAGGGTATTGATAATCTGGTATTAATTGGGATTAAAACGAGAGGTATTTATTTAGCACAGCGAATTGCAGATCGTTTAAAACAACTTGAAGGTGCAGACGTTTTGGTAGGTTCATTAGATATCGAACTTTACCGTGATGATCGTCATGATGCAAGTTTAGGAAATGAACCAACTGTTAATAAGCAAGGCACACAAATTGATTTTGATATAACAGGTAAGCAAGTTATTTTAATTGATGATGTCTTATTCACTGGTCGTACGATTAGAGCTGCACTTGATGCTTTAATGGATCAAGGCCGTCCTCAAACAATCAACTTAGCTGTTCTTGTTGATCGAGGCCATAGAGAATTACCAATAAGAGCTGACTTTGTTGGAAAAAATATTCCAACATCTCCAGATGAACAAATTTCAGTTTCAGTAGAAGAAATTGATGGTAAAGATTCAATCGAAATTGAAAAAATTAAATAATAAGTCGTTAAGATGTTCCAGAGAGAGCAAACGATTTATGAACTTGGTATGGATTAAGTCCGTGCTGAGTTTCAACGTCGAACGCATCTCTCTATAGAGGTGCGTTTTTTTATACAGAAAGGGAATGATAAAAAATGGCAGAAAAATTTAGAAATGAAGATGCGGTACTTGATATTCATGATAAGCCATCTTTTGGACAATGGATGGGCTTATCAATTCAACATCTATTCACAATGTTTGGGGCAACAGTTTTAGTCCCCATCTTAGTTGGCTTAAATCCAAGCATTGCTTTATTTAGCTCAGGAGTTGGTACTTTAGTCTACATTGGTATTACGAATGGGAAAATTCCAGCTTACCTAGGATCAAGTTTTGCTTTTATTGCTGTCATGCAGATGTTAATGAAAACATCAGGCTATCCTGCAGTTGCTCAAGGAACAATCTCAGCCGGATTGGTTTATCTAATTGTTTCAATTATTATCGGAAAAGCGGGTTCAGGTTGGCTTGATCGGGTCTTGCCACCAGTTGTTGTTGGACCTGTCGTCATGGTTATTGGGTTATCTATGGCAACAACGGCAGCAAATAATGCGATGCTAAAATCAGGCACTTACGATATTAAATATGTATGGGTCGCAATTTTTACTTTAGCAATTACCATTTTCTTCAACATGTATCTTAAAGGGTTCATTAGTTTAATCCCGATTTTATTAGGAATCGTTTGCGGTTATCTGATGGCAGTTTTATGTGGGATTGTTGATTTTTCAACGGTAGAAAAGGCACATTGGTTCACATTACCCGCATTCAATGTTGCATTTGTAAATTATCAACCTAAAATCTATTGGAGCGCAATTATTGGTATGGCGCCAATTGCATTTGTCACAATGACGGAACATATGGGACACATTATGGTTTTGAATAAATTAACGAAACGAAATTTTTTCAAAGATCCTGGGTTAAACAGAACGTTACTTGGAGATGGGTTATCATCAATCATTGCTGGATTTGTAGGAGGCCCACCAACAACGTCATATGGTGAGAATATTGGTGTTTTAGCCATGACTAAAGTTCACAGTATCTGGGTAATTGGTGGCGCTGCTTTCTTCGCTATTGTTTTCAGTTTTGTTGGAAAGATTAGTGCGTTAATTCAGAGTATTCCAGGTCCTGTTATTGGTGGTATTAGTTTTCTACTTTTCGGTGTTATTGCATCAAGTGGTCTACGTATTCTAATTGATAACAAAATTGATTACGATAAAAAACGCAATTTAATGATTACAGCTAGTATTCTAGTTTTAGGAATTGGCGGTATGTACTTAAAAATTGGTGATTTACAATTAACCAGTATTGCACTTGCAACAGTGGTAGGAATTGCATTAAATCTTATTTTACCTAAAGAAGCTAAGAGCGAAAAATAATAGGAGATGATATTTTGTTAGATGAAAAGACAAATTTAGTTCAGTTACAACATTTAGTATCAATCGAGGACTTATCGACAAAAGAAGTTGAGGCATTAATTGAAAGAGCTGAAACATTTAAACGAAATCCGTCTTTATTTAACTTAAAATGTCCCATTTTTACAACAAATTTATTTTTTGAAAATAGTACAAGAACACACAGTAGCTTTGAAGTAGCTGAACAACGAATGGGCTTAAATATTGTGTCGTTTAACCCAAGTATTAGTGCAATTAGTAAAGGCGAAACCTTATATGATACGGTTTTAACAATGGGGGCAATTGGGACTCAAATCGCTGTTATCCGTCATCCTGAAAATGAATATTATCAACAATTGATTGGTGATAATGATTTAGGCGTCGGTATTATCAATGGTGGAGACGGAAGTGGTCAACATCCTTCGCAATGTTTACTGGATATGATGACTATTAAAGAAGAATTCGGAACATTTAAAGACTTAAAAGTCGCAATTGTTGGTGATTTAACTAATTCACGAGTCGCTAAAAGTAATATGCAATTATTGAAAAAATTAGGTGCTTCATTATATTTCTCAGGTCCAAAAGAATGGTTTTCTGAAGAATTTGCTGCATATGGTCAATACCTAGAGATGGACGAACTTGTCGGTGAAGTTGACGTTATGATGATGTTACGTGTTCAACATGAACGTCACACTGATGATAGTCAATTTTCAAAAAAGAATTATCATGAAAAATTTGGATTAAGCGTTGAACGGGGTAAAAAATTAAAGAAATCAACAATTATTATGCATCCAGGTCCGATTAATCGAGATGTGGAATTGGCAAGCGAATTAGTTGAATGTGAGCAATCACGATTTGTTAAACAAATGACAAATGGCGTATTCGTCCGAATGGCTATTTTAGAAGCCGTTATTAACGGCCGTCATTTAATGGAGGCACATGAAGCATGAAAAAATTAATTAAAAATGGCACAGTATTTTTAAACCATGATTTTAGTCAACAAGATGTATTAATTGAAGATGACAAAATTAAAGCAATTGGTGTTGGGTTAGCTGATGAGCTTTCAAATATTGATTTAGTCATTGATGCAGAAAATTTAATTGTTACGCCTGGGTTAGTGGATCTTCATGTTCATTACCGTGAACCTGGATTTGAATACAAAGAAACAATTAAAACAGGCAGTCAAGCGGCTGCACGTGGTGGATTTACAACAGTTGGAGCAATGCCTAACTTAGACCCAGTTCCAGATACTATTGAACATTTTTCTGAAATAAAGCGCCGTAATCAAAAAGATGGTCAAGTACATATTGCTCAATATGCTGCAATTACTAAGAATAGAACTTCAGAAGAATTAGTCGATTTTGTTGGATTAAAAGAAGCTGGGGCATTTGCCTTTACCAATGATGGTTCAGGTATCCAGACGGCAGGAACGATGTATCTTGCAATGAAAGAAGCAGCAAGTGTTAACTTACCGCTGGTCTCGCATGTTGAAGATAATTCATTATTATTTGGTGGCGTTATGAATGAAGGCATTCGTGCAAAAAATCTTGGCTTACCCGGTATTATGGGAATCGTAGAATCATCACAACTTGCACGTGATTTAATGCTGGCACAAAAAACAGGAGTTCATTATCATATGTGTCATGTTTCTACAAAAGAAAGTGTTGAATTAATACGACTTGCTAAAAGCCATGGTATTAAGGTTACCTGTGAAGTTTCGCCACACCATTTATTATTAACCGATTCAGATATTCATATGGATAATGGCAATTATAAAATGAATCCACCATTACGAACTGAAGATGATCGCTTAGCTTTAATTAAAGGCCTATTAGATGGCACAATCGATATGATTGCAACAGATCATGCCCCACATAGTGAAGATGAAAAACGAGGAAGTATGATTGATGCCGCTTTTGGTATAACTGGAAGTGAAACGGCCTTTTCATTGTTATATACAAGACTTGTTAAAACAGGGATTTTAACGTTGAGTCAGCTGATTGTTTTAATGAGTGAAAATCCTGCCAAAAAATTCAATTTAGATAGTGGTACGCTGAAACCTGGAATGAATGCTGATATTGCTATTTTTGATCTCAAAAATAAACAAACAATCAAGGCGGCAGATTATTTATCAAAGGGTAAAAATAGTCCATTCACAGGTCAAGAAGTTTATGGCGCAACACTAGTAACAATGGTTAGCGGAGAGATTAAATATGATGGTCGAAAGGTTGAGTAATTCATGAAGATGAAGCGATTCTTAATTTTAGAAGACGGTAGTATTTTTAAAGGATATAGTTTTGGGGCTAAGGCATCAACAACTGGTGAGGTCGTTTTCACTACGGGAATGACGGGGTATCAAGAAGCCATTACAGATCAATCATTTAGCAACCAAATTATTACGTTTACTAATCCAGTAATTGGTAATTACGGGGTTAATTTGGATGATTATGAATCTATAGAACCCTCATGTAAAGGCGTTATTGTCAATAATGTTGCCAGAGTATCTAGCAATTGGCGTCAACAATTAACGCTAGATGAATTTTTAAAGCAAAAGGATATCCCAGGTATCTATGGAATTGATACCCGTGAATTAACGAAAAAATTACGGTCTGTAGGAACAATGAAAGGGAGCATTATTGACTCAGATGCTGATATTGATCACGCATTTGACGCAATGAGCGCAACCGTTCTTAATCAAAACATTGTTCAACAGGTTTCAACAACAAGACCTTATCCTAATCCAGGAACAAAATTAAATATTGTATTAGTTGATTTTGGGTTAAAACATAGTATTTTACGAGAATTATCAAAACGAGATTGTAATGTCATTGTATTACCTTATAATGCAACTGCCAAACAAATATCTGATTTACAACCCGATGGTGTTCTCCTGTCAAATGGACCGGGAGATCCTAAAAATTTGCCAGAAGTTGTTGAAATGATTAAAGAAATTCAGCCTAAATTCCCTATTTTCGGGATTTGTTTAGGTCATCAGCTATTTGCACTAGCTAACGGCGCGGATACCTATAAAATGAAATTTGGTCATCGTGGATTTAATCATCCGGTCAGAGAAATCGCAACTGGTCGAATTGATTTTACGTCTCAAAATCATGGCTATGCAGTAGCTAGTGATTCCATTGATTCAGATAAATTAATGGTTACTTATCGTGAGATTAATGATGACTCCATTGAGGGGATTAGACATAAAACAGATCCAGCATTTAGTGTTCAGTTCCATCCAGATGCCGCACCTGGACCTCATGATGCAGATTATTTATTTGATGAATTTATTGAAATGATAAACAGAGTTGGGAGAAAATAAAGATGCCTAAGAGAAATGATATTCATAAAATAATGGTTCTTGGATCAGGACCAATTATTATTGGTCAAGCCGCAGAATTTGATTATTCTGGTACACAAGCTTGTTTATCTTTAAAAGAAGAAGGTTATGAAGTCGTTTTAGTCAATTCAAATCCGGCAACAATTATGACGGATAAAGAAATTGCAGATGAAGTGTACATTGAACCTTTAACGGTTGAATCAGTTTCAGGTATTTTACGTAAAGAATACCCAGACGCTATTGTGCCAACGCTGGGTGGGCAAATAGGGCTTAATTTAGCCATGGCATTATCCCAATCAGGTATTTTAGATGAACTAAATATTGAGTTGTTAGGGACAAAATTAAAATCAATTGACCAAGCTGAAGATCGTGAACAATTTAAGCAATTAATGCAAGAGTTAAATGAACCAATTCCAGAATCTTTGACGGTCGAAACGTTAGAGCATGCACTTGAATTTGCGAACGTTGCTGGCTATCCAGTTATTGTTAGACCAGCATTTACGATGGGTGGAACTGGTGGTGGTTTGTGTAAAACAGCTGAGGAACTTGAAAAAACGGTTGTTAATGGATTGGAACTATCACCAACGACACAATGCTTGATAGAAAAGAGTATTGCAGGATACAAGGAAATTGAATTTGAAGTTATGCGTGATCATGCTGACAATGCCATTGTTGTTTGTAGTATGGAAAATTTTGATCCAGTCGGAATTCATACGGGGGATTCAATTGTTTTTGCACCAACTCAAACTTTATCTGATCGAGAATATCAAATGTTACGAGATGTTTCATTAAAATTAATTAGAGCGTTAAAAATTGAAGGTGGTTGTAATGTACAACTTGCCCTTGACCCTAATAGTTTCAAATATAATATTATAGAAGTTAATCCACGAGTGAGCCGGTCATCAGCATTAGCTTCAAAAGCAACGGGTTATCCAATTGCTAAAATAGCTGCTAAAATAGCTATCGGACTCAATTTAGATGAGATATTAAATCCAGTTACTAAAACAACTTTTGCTGAATTTGAACCAGCATTAGATTATGTTGTTGCTAAAATACCACGCTGGCCATTTGATAAATTTAATCGTGCTAATCGTTCACTTGGAACACAAATGAAGGCAACTGGTGAAGTTATGGCGATTGGCCGTAACATGGAAGAAAGTTTACTAAAGGCGGTTCGATCTTTAGAAATTGATGAAGATTACTTACAGTTGGAGGGTGCACAAAATGCGACCGATTCTGAATTAGAAAATCAATTGGTTAATGCAACTGACCAAAGACTCTTCTATTTGGCAGAAGCCATTCGCCGAGAATACACAATTGATGAAATTGCAGAACTCACAAAAATTAATTTAGTTTTTTTAGATAAATTAAAACATATCATCGAAATTGAAATGGCATTAAGTACTCATGCCCAAAATGTTGATGTTCTTAGTGAAGCAAAAATTCATGGGTTTAGTGATAAAGTTATTGCTAATATTTGGCAGGTAACGCCCGATGATGTTAGAACGTTAAGGAAAGAAAATAACATTATACCAGTTTATAAAATGGTTGATACGTGTGCTGCGGAATTTGAATCATCAACGCCTTATTTTTATAGTACGTATGAACATGAAAATGAAAGTAAAAAGAGTCACAAACAAGCCATTATGGTCATTGGCTCGGGACCTATTCGAATTGGTCAAGGAGTCGAGTTTGACTATGCAACTGTCCATTGCGTTAGAGCCATTCGAGCTGCTGGATATGAAGCCATTATTATGAATAGTAACCCTGAAACGGTTTCAACTGATTTCTCGATTGCAGATAAATTATATTTTGAACCATTAACATTAGAAGATGTCTTGAACGTGATTGATGTTGATAAACCTTTAGGGGTTATTGTACAGTTTGGTGGGCAAACTGCCATTAATCTTGCTGGGGGACTACAACAGCATGGCGTTAAAATATTAGGAACATCGGTTGAAAATCTAGACCGTGCCGAAGATAGAGAATCATTTAATCAAGTCATTAACCAATTAGGATTAAAACAACCTATTGGTAAGACGGCAACGACACAAGATGAAGTTATCGAACGCGCCACAGAAATTGGCTATCCGGTGCTTGTTAGACCTAGCTATGTTTTAGGTGGACGTGCAATGGAAATTGTTCAAAATCAAGCAGAACTTGAAACGTACTTGATTAATAATGTTAAAGTTGCGCCACAACATCCTATTTTAATTGATAGTTACCTTGAAGGTATCGAATGTGAAGTTGATGCGATATGTGATGGTGTTTCAGTTTTAATTCCAGGAATTATGGAACATATTGAGCATGCTGGGATTCATTCAGGTGATTCAATGGCGGTTTATCCATCACAACATTTATCAGATGAAATTAAAACTGAAATTGTTCGTGCAACTAAAAAAATTGCGCTTAAACTAAAATGTGTGGGTTTGATGAATCTCCAATTTATTGTTCATCAAAATGAGCTTTATATTTTGGAAGTTAATCCACGTGCCAGTCGGACAGTGCCATTTTTAAGTAAAGTGACAGGTATAAAAATGACTCAGGTTGCAACCAAGATTATTTTAGGTTACGGCTTACAAGAACAAGGTTATCGAGACGGTTTGTTTGCAGAACCTGATTTAATTCATGTAAAAGCACCTGTCTTCTCATTCAGTAAATTGAATGACGTTGATCCATTTTTAGGGCCAGAAATGAAATCAACTGGAGAAGTCATGGGAACAGATCAAACCTTCTCTAAAGCACTCTACAAAGCGCTAGTTGCTTCTAATATTAATTTATCAGGTAATGGCTCTGTTTTATTGAATAGTGACGCTAAAAACAAAAATGCCGCATTACCACTTGTCCAGCGATTTATTTCATTGGGCTATCAAGTTTTAACATCAACTGAAATGGTTGATTTCTTTGCAGCACATGGCCTTAAAACATTTGTTAGTACGGAAGCTAAAAGTATTGATAAGCAGTTAGATGATATTAGCCACTTACTTCAATCTGGAACGGTTCAATTTGTGATTGATACGTTATCAGATGATCATGAAAAAAGGTCATATGGTTACCAAGTTCGTCAAAAGGCAATCATGCAACATATTCCGTTATTTACGTCATTACAAACGGTTGATGCGCTGATTCAAGCTTTAGAAAGTCAGGCATTTTCAGTAGCTGCACTATAAAAACTGAGGGGGAAAATGATTTGGTTGAAGAGCGATTAGCAGTTACATTAGCAGGCATTCATTTTAAAAATCCAATTATGCCAGCTAGTGGTTGTTTTGGATTTGGCGATGTTCCAAGTGCTAAAAAATATGATTTGGATTTATTGGGTGGCATCATTACCAAAACAGCAACTATGGAACAAAAAAATGGTAATGAACAACCACAAATCATGCCCATCAACGATGGCATTTTAAATTCTGTTGGGCTAAAGAACCCCGGAATTGATGCTATTGTGACTGAAAAAATACCAGCATTAAAAGCAGCTCATCCAGACTTACCAATTATTGCGAGTGTAGCGGGAGCCACTGAAGAAGAATATGTAACAGTGGCCAAGTCGCTAAATGATTCGGGTCTTGTTACTGCCTTAGAATTAAATGTATCTTGTCCAAATGTTGATGTCGGTGGCATGTTATTTGGTACAGACCCAGAAATTACGGGTCATTTGGTCGCAGCTGTTAAAAAAGTCACAACAATTCCAGTCTTTGTAAAATTAACCCCTAATGTAACGGATATTACAAAAATTGCCATTGCGGCGGAAACTAATGGCGCAGATGGATTTAGTTTAATTAATACAGTCCAAGGTATGAAGATCGATATTCATACTCGAAAATCGGTTCTTGGACGGCAAATCGGTGGTTTATCAGGGGCTGCAATTAAACCAATTGCCGTTCGTATGGTTTATGAAGTGAGCCGTGTGTCTGACTTACCGATTATTGCCATGGGCGGTATTGAAACAGTTGACGATGTTATCGAAATGTATCTTGCCGGTGCCAGTGCTGTCGGAATTGGTTCGGCTCATTTTAAAAATGCAATGGTTTGTCCAGATTTAATCGAAGCATTACCTGCAAAATTAGATGAACTCAATATAAAATCTTTAGCTGAATTAATTACTGAAGTAAGGGAGAGTAGATAATGATTAATCGACCTATTATTGCCTTGGATTTTCAAAATAAAACGCAAACAATGGATTTTTTACATTTATTTCCTCAAGATGAACGTCTCTTTGTTAAAGTTGGAATGGAATTATTTTACAGTGAAGGGACCCATTTCGTTGAAGAATTAATTGACCAAGGACATGATATCTTTCTTGATTTAAAATGTCATGATATTCCAAATACAGTTCGGCAAACAATGACAAGTTTAAGCCGGCTTGGTATTTCATTAACAACAGTTCACGCAGCTGGTGGTGTTGAAATGATGAAATATGCATTAGATGGACTAGATCAAGGGAATCATTCGAAACAATTACCACAAATTATTGCGATTACACAATTAACATCTACTAGTCAAAAACAATTAGAAACAGAACAATTAGTTGAACGTCCCTTAATTGAAAGTGTTGTTAATTATGCTAAATTAACAGAACAGGCTGGTTTAGCAGGCGTTGTTTGTTCAGCGCAGGAAGCTAAAATGATTAAGGACGCAACATCTGAAAAATTTTTAGCTGTCACACCTGGTATTCGATTAGCAGGTCAGGCAGTGGGTGATCAAAAGAGAGTAATGACACCGACTGAGGCAAAGAAAAATCAAAGTAGTGCAATCGTTGTTGGTCGATCAATTACGCAAGCTGAAGATCCATTTTCTGCTTATCAAACAATTAAAAAAATGTGGGAGGACGCTTAGATGAATTTAGCAGAAATAATTGCCAGTGACTTATTAGAAATTGAGGCTGTCACATTATCACCGAATGAACCCTTTACTTGGGCAAGTGGGTTAAAAAGTCCAATTTACTGTGATAATCGTTTAACAATTAGCTATCCAATTATTCGTACTAGAATCGCTAAAGGTATTGCCGATATTATTCGTGAAAAGTATCCTGAAACAGAAGTTATTGCTGGAACTGCGACTGCAGGTATTCCACATGCTGCATGGGTTGCCGAAGAATTGAATTTACCTTTAATTTATGTCAGAACGAAGCCTAAAGATCATGGAACCGGTCAACAAATTGAGGGTCGCTTAATTAAGGGACAAAAAGTTATCTTGATTGATGATCTTATTTCAACGGGTGGAAGTGTTATTCAAGCAGTTAAAGCAGCAAGAAATGAAGGTGCTGACGTTTTAGGTGTTATTGGTATTTTTAGTTATGAACTAGAGGCAAGTATCACTAACTTTGCTGAAATTGACACACCATTTGATACTTTAACAACTTATTCGACACTAATTAAAGTTGCTAATGAACAAGGAAAAATTGATTCTGAGGAAAAATTATTACTGGATAAATGGCGTATTAATCCAAGTGATTGGCTATAAATAAAAAATATCGACTAAGATGACTTCTTAGTCGATATTTTTTATTTGCGGCGCATAGCCAATATTTTCTTAAAATCAGGGGTAATAAATGTTGATTTTTGCCCTTCATAAACAACAAATCCAGGTTTTGAACCGTTAGGTTTTTTGATACGTTTAACTTGAATATAATCAACTGGGACAGATGCTGATTGACGATATTTTGAGAAGTAAGCGGCCAAGTTAGCAGCTTCCGTCACTGTTTCATCACTGGGATCAGAGCTATGAATAATTACATGTGAGCCAGGTATATTTTTAGCATGTAACCAAATATCTGATTTATTAGCAGTTTTCATTGTTAATTGATCATTTTGAAGATTATTCTTCCCAACAGAGATGAGTGTTCCATCAGTTGCATAATAATCATCTGGTTTACTTAATTTAACTTTAATCGCTTTTTTATTTTTGTTTAATTTTTGTTCTTTTACCAGACCTTGTTGTTGTAATTCAGTTTTAATGTCTGGTAAATCTTTAGGTTCTGCTAATTCAATTTCTGATTGAATTTCTTCTAAATAATCAATTTCTTTTTGATTAAGAAGGAGTTGTTCATTAACAAAAATGACTGCATTTTTTTGTTTTTGATACTTTTTAAAATACTTTTGTGCATTTTTTGATGGTGAAATTTGATTGGATAATTGGATTGTCATCTTTTTTTCATTATCATAAAAGTTAGGTAACGTAATCTCTGTCATTCCTTGTTTAACTAAATGAAGATAGGTGGTTAATAATTCACCCTGGACGCGTAATTTGTCAGCAGTTTCAGTGTTTTTAAGCGTTTTTTCTAATTTTTTTTGTTTACCACGATTTTTTTTGAGTTCATTTTTAACAACACGAATCAAATGACTACCTTGTTGTTGAACGCGGTCTTTATTAGCTTTGTCAAGATAGTAGGTATCAAGCATTTCGCTTAATGACTCAAATGTTTGACCAGTCCCGATTTCTTTATTTGGAATAGCTGAAAAATCAAGACGCTTACCAGATAAAATAGTTGGCGTAGGCGTATCAAATTGTGCAAAGAAAGCTTTCCAACTTACATCTAAATCTTCAAAATTAGTGTGGAGTGCAGTTGCAAGATCCATACTAGACTGACCAGCCAGCCCTTGATAATGATTTTGAAGTTCTTTTGCTAAAACGTCCTTATTTGGGAATTCAGATAGGAGATTTTTAAAAACGTTAGATGTATCCGTAAATGGATTTAATTTATCTTGTGCTGGTGGCTGACGATAGGTTGCGCCAGGTATCAGCATTCGATAACGATTTTGGTCTGAACTGATATGTTTAATTGTATCTAAAACTTTATCGTTTGTTGGATTAATTAAGAGACAATTACTATAGCGACCCATCATTTCCAAACTTAAGATTAAGGGCTGTTCATCACCCAATTCATTTCTAGTTAAGAATGAAAAATTAATGATCCGGTCATTAGCAATTTGGTCAATTGCAACAAGTTGACCACTTTCTATATATTTACGAAGCATCATGGTAAAGTTAGTTGGTGTTTTAGGATTCGAATAGGGAATATTAGTAATTTGTGCACGAGCATAACTCGAATGTGCAGATAATAGAAGTGGGTGACTCTTTCTATTAGCACGAATTGTAACAATAACCTCATTAGGGTAGGGTTGTGATATTTTTGAGACCCGACCACCGATTAGTTTCGTTCTCAGTTCACTAATCATTGCATGAGTAAAAACGCCATCAAATGACATTTAATCAACTCACTTTCTATAAAATATGTTTAATATCTATAAGTGTAACGTTTTGAGTGATAAATCGCAAAGAAACGTTATTAAATAGTTTTCTTGCCATAATTAGTATAAATGTTGTATAATGCAAGATATATTGAATTTGAGGGGTTAGTAAAATGAAAACAAGTCTTGAAAACTTATTATCAATTGACAAACAGTATAAAATGATTTTACAACGTTTAACTAAAAAAAATAATTTAACGATATCTGAGTGGCAGTTATTAAAAAAAATCAGTGCTAAATTTAACACGCAAGAAAAGTTAGCTTTAGAAACTGATTTGGATATTTCAACACTCAGCCGTCAATTAAAACGTTTAGTTGAAAAAGAGATGCTTGATAAGCACAGTATTGGTGAAGATAAACGACAATTAATTTATACGATGACTGAAGTTGGTGTTGAATCTTCAAAAGCGGTAGACGTAGGATTTACTAGTCTTGAAGCAACCATTTTTGAAAAATGGCCAGAAGATGAACAAAATTTATTAAGAATGTTATTAAATCGCTTAGATAAAAGTCTAACGAGAACTGACGTTTAAACTGTTATAAAAACGAGGTGTTTAATTAATGAAAATAGCAATTGTAACAGATAGTACGGCGTACTTATCTAAAGAACAGACTGAAAAAAATAATATTACAATTATCCCTATTCCAGTAATTATCGACAATAAAATTTATAATGAAGGTGTCGATATTACAACGGAAGAATTTTATGAACAATTAAAGACATCTGAATCTTTTCCCAGTACCTCACAACCTTCTGTCGGAGAAATGATTAATTTGTATGATAAATTAGGCAGTGAAGGCTATGATATTGTTTTAAGTATTCATTTAACAAATACAATTTCAGGATTTATTGATAATTTAAAAAATATCGCACCAACGATTGAATCAACACGTGTCATACCCTATGATTCAGGAATTACAGTTATGTTAATGGGTTATTTAGCTTTAGAAGCCGCTAAGATGGCTAACGAAGAAGCTGATATCGACGCTATTATTGCGCGATTAGATGATTTAAAAAACACATTAGGTGAGTATTTTATTGTTGATGATTTACAAAATCTTGTACGAGGTGGTCGTTTATCTAATGCTTCAGCATTTATTGGAAGTGTTCTCAAAATTAAACCAATTTTAACGTTTGATAGCATTTCAAATAAAATTGTGGCGTTTGAAAAAATTAGATCAACAAAAAAAGCCATTAAACGAGTTGAGGATTTGTTTGAAGAACATCGTGCGTCAGTTGACTATCCTTTACGTGGACTGATTATTCATGCAAACGATGAAGTTGCAGCTGTTAAATGGCAAGTTAAAATGAAGAAAAAATATCCTGATATGACATTTGATATCAGTTACTTTGGACCTGTTATTGGGACTCATTTGGGCGAAAAAGCCTTAGCCTTAGCATGGATTAAAGATTTTGATCAAGCATAGTAACATTACTTATATTAATAAACTGGCACTCATTCAAATTTCATGAGTGCCAGTTTTTCATTATCATCTAAATATTCTGATAAAGGGGTCTTAAATAATGAATAAATCATATATTATTTTACTTGTACTATTCTTTTTAGCAATTGGTGGCTATGCGACATACAGCCATATTGAATCAAATAAAAATAATACACCAGAAACGACGAGTTCTGATAAGCTTAATAAAGAATCCAAATCGAATGCTGATAAAAAATCATCAGTAGATGACTGAATCAGCAAAAGCAAAATAAAATAGATGTTAAAAATGCATAAAGTTGAAAAGACTAAAAATATTGGTTAATCAAGGTTTATCAAATGAATTACATCCAACTTTAGTTAAAACACACAATTTAATGAAAGTTGGATAGCAGTACATTCAAAGTAATATGTTGTAAATAAATACTTACTTACGTATGATTGTTTTAGATAATTATAAAAATATTTTATAATTTCTTATATTCAAGCATATTTTTATTTTCTAAAAAATAAAATCTCATTATTATAATATGATTTTATTAATTATTTAGAATGTCTTAAAAACATCATTTATAGGATTAAATCAATAAATACCTTAAAATTGCATTTTACTCATTAAAAATGCAATTTTAAGGTATTTTTATGCCAGTTTGCTAAATTAATGTCTAAATGTTAAATATTGCTATGATATGGCTATTATTTAACTATTTTTTTAGATTTTAACGAAAGTTGAAACTTGTCTGCTTGATATGTTATTCTCTACATATAGAATTATTTAGTGGAATGAGGTGTTCTTTTGAGAAAAGAAAAGTATTTAGAATTGATTGAAAATGAATTACAACAACAGCCTTGGTATGCACAGGAGTATTACCAATCTAAATCTACTATTCCCCTATCCAATGCGACTTTATATCAATATTTAACAGAATTTAGACGTTTTTTTGATTGGTTATTGACTGAAGGAATTGTTGATGGCACATCTATTAAAACAATCGATATTAGCGTTTTGGAACATTTAAAAAAGGAAGATATGGAATTATATAAGTCTTCCCTACTTTCAAGAAGCAAATCAAACAATGCTAATAGTAATACACAGCTCTCGAGAAGTACGGTAAATCGCTCATTAACAGCTATTTCATCTTTGTTTAGGTATCTTTCTGAAGAAACAGAAAAAGAAGATGGAGAGCCCTATTTTTATCGTAATGTAATGAAAAAAATTTCTGTGGTAAAAGATAATGAGACTTTTGCAACACGTGCGGCTAATATCAAGGATAAATTGATGTTAGGAACTGAAGATCGTGATTATATCAATTTTATCGATCAAAAATATGCAAATTTATTGAAACCAAAAGGTCTTTCATTTTTTAAACGTGATAAGGATCGTGACATTGCGATTAATGCGTTGATGCTAGGCAGTGGTTTACGGGTTTCAGAAGTTGCGAATAGTGACCTACCCGATCTAAATTTAAAAACAAACAACATTACTGTTATTCGAAAAGGTGGTAAAAAAGATACTGTTCCAATTGCGCCATGGGTCATTCCTTATCTTGTTAAGTATCTTGAAGTGCGAGCAATAAACTATAAAACAGATAAATCAGAAAAAGCCTTATTTTGTTCATCTTATCGTGGCATTGGTAAACGTATTGAGAGTGGTACAATTGAAAAATTGGTTGCTAAGTACTCCTCGGCGTTTAAGGTGCGCGTTACACCTCATAAATTGCGACATACGCTTGCCTCTAAGTTATATTTAGAGACAAAAAATGAGCAACTTGTTGCGACGCAGTTAGGACAAAGCTCAACAAGCGCAACCGCGCTATATACACATATGATTGATGAAGAGCAGCGAAATGCTATTAATAAATTATAAAAAAAACGATTAACTCATTTTGATGAGTTAATCGTTTTTTTTATGCTTGTCCGTCCCATTCAGCTTTGAAATTTTCTAGAAAATCTAGCATAAATTGATGCCTTTTTTTAGCTAATTTATAACCTGGTTCTGTTTTCATTGTGTCAGCTAATGTTAATAATTTTTCATAAAAATGATTAATAACTGTTTGATTTTTAACGTTTCTATATTCCTCTGGAGTCATATTTACTCTTGGACCATGCTGCGGATCATAAATCTTACTACCAACGTGGCCACCGTAATAAAAGGTCCTAGCAATTCCGATGGCACCAATGGCATCCAGGCGATCAGCATCTTGAACGATTTTAGCTTCTTCAGACAAACTAACCGCTTCGTTTCCTAATTGCTTTTTAAAAGAAATTGATTGAATAATCGTTAAAATATCAGTAATTTGGCTATTAGTTAAATTGATAGATGTTAAAAAATGAGTTAAGCTAACTGTTTCTTTTTCAACATTATCAACTACTTTATCATCAATAACATCATGTAAATAACTGCTAAGAACAATGACTAAGTAGTTGATATTATAAGATTCTGAGGCAATATTCTTTGCATTTGCAACGACTCGTTCAATATGAGCAAAGTCATGTCCAGAAGTATCTGATGCTAATTTATTTTGCGTATATTCTTTTACTGCTTGAATTTGTTCTTCAGGTGTCATTGCCAATTCCTCCTTAAAATAAAAAAGCTTAGAGATAAAGTCTAAACTTTTTTAATCTTTATTATGCTTCAAAAACAGCTTGCAATTGAGGAACGACTTGTTTCTTTCTTGAAACGACACCAGGTAATGATAATTTATTATCAGAAAGCTTTTTATCGAAAGCTTTTTCAACCATTTTTTTAGGTTCTCCGACAACTAATAATTCTGAATCACTATCCAAAATATTTGTCACTAATAATAAGAATAAATCATAATTATTAGCTTTACTGTCAGCTTCAATTGCTGAAACTAAAGCAGTTTCACGATTAGATACTTCTTCTAAATCAACGGTATTGACTTGTGCAACACGAACTGTTTTTCCAGCCATATCGAAAGATTTAGCATCTCCGTTAATTAATTCTTCTTCAGTTTTACTTGATAAGTTAGTACCAGCTTTTAACATATCTAACCCATAGACGTTGTAGTCAGTATTGCTAATTTTAGAAAGAGCCTTCGTAGCTTCAATATCAACTGGTGTTGTGGTAGGTGATTTGAATAATAAGGTATCAGAAATAATAGCAGACATCATTAAACCAGCAATGTTAGCAGGAATTTCAACATTATTTTCATTAAACATTTTCCAAAGAATGGTACTTGAACAACCAACAGCTTCTGCACGGAAATTAAGTGGCATATTTGTTGTGAAGTTAGCGATACGGTGATGATCAACAACATCTGTCACAACAAGGTCGGCAATATCTGAAACACTTTGTTGGAATTCATTGTGATCAACTAACATAACTGAGTCAACTTCATTTTTAGCTGTTTTAATAATTCTTGGTTCAGGTTCATTAAAGTAGTCTAAAACAAATTTTGTTTCTTCACTTAATGAACCGAGGGCAACAGCTTCAGTATCAAAACCTAATTTGTTTTGTAAATATGAAAATACTTTGGCAGCTACTACTGCATCCGTATCAGGACTTTGGTGTCCGAAAATTAATTGTTTAGTCATTATTTATAATCTCCTTAATTTTTGTTAATTTCTTTAAGACGAGTCATGTAATCTTTTTCTTCTAAATAGTCATCAAAAGCACTTAAAAAATGTTCATTTCTAGGAATTTCATCTTTATCTTTTCTAAAGACAAATGATAAATCAAATTTAATTTCTGGGTCAAAATTTGATGTCCAAAGGTCTTTACTTTCTGGATGAGCAACTAGAAATGAAGTTGGTAATGCCGTGTAAGCATGAGTTGCACGAGCAAATTTTAAAATTTGTGAAGGTGCTGTAAATCGAGCAACACTTTTTGGTAAGTTCACTAATTGATTTTGGTAAATTGTTTTAATTATTTTATCAAGATAATAATCATTTGGATAAGTAACCCAAACATTATCAATGGTTTCTTGAAGCTTAACTTTCTTCTTAGAAGCTAATTTTTCATTATGATGTAAAAATAATAAATTTTCAGTAATGATTTTTTTACTTTCGTACGGTTTCCAGTTTTTAATACTTTCATCTGGAAGGTACATAATTGCCAAATCAATTTTATTATTTTCGAGTTCACTCCAGATTTCTTTACGTGTCAATAAGTGAAATGACACAATAATATCTGGATTATTTTTATAATATTGTATGACAAAATCATCAAATACTTCATCTTCAATTGAGGCTAGGATACCAATCGTGATTTCCCCTTGTGTTGCACTGGTTGATTGTTGAATTTCGTTTGTTGCTTTGTTCAACGTTTCATAAATTTGATGTGTTGCATCCAACATCGTATAACCAGCATCAGATAAATGTAATTTTTTACCAACAGAATAAAAAAGTGGTGCACCAACTGTTCGTTCCAATTTTTTAATTTGTTGCGTTAGTGCAGGTTGTGTAATACCTAATATTTGTGCTGTTTGCGTGTAATTCATAATATCTGCAAGTTGCAGAAAATATGTTAACGTTTTTGATGAAAATATATTTTCTTGCTTTGTTTTCATATTAGTTGTGTCTCCTCAGTTTAAATAATAATAGTCATATTATTATAATAAGCGTAATAAAAAAAAAGAGCAAACTAATTCGCCCTTTTTCTTAAAGAATTTAATTATTATTTAATCTCATTTAATAGATTAGGTATTCCTAATTGTTCTGTATCAATAATGAATGACCCATTTGAATATCTATCTGATAACGGATGTGACATTGGTTCAATAATAAATTCATGACCACTTTCAGTAATAACACTTAAATTAACATCTTTGGTAATTGGTTTAATTCCAATCACTCTATGAGGCTCCTTCTTAAGCTCTCTAAGAATAAGCACACCACGTTTCGCCCTACTTGTCGAACTAACTTCTGAAACAGCCATACGCTTAAATGAGCCACGTTGTGTTAACAAACCAATTTGGCTGTTCTCCGTAACTAAACAAGTTGACGCAACGAAATCGTCTTGTTTCAGATTCATTGCAATGACACCAGCTGCTTTGGCACCAACAATTGGGACCTCTTCAAGCGGATATCTCAATCCGTAACCATCATGTGAAGCACTGAAGACAAATAATGAGGCATCATCTTTTTCTAAATATGAAATTAGGATGACGTCATCTTCAGGGACCTTTAATTTCATAAATTTACTTGCATGACCTTTATAAGTTCGTCCAGGTTTCAAATCTGAAACTGTGGTTTGTTTGATAAAGCCATTTTTAGTTGCAAAAACAAATTTACCAGGGGCATCTACTTTTTTGAAAGAGAATGCCTTAATCAGGTATTCATCAGCGTCCAATCCAATGGTTTGCGAAATATGTTCACCGGTATCTTTCCATTTTGCTTCAGTGATTTCATGAATAGGTCGATAAATCATATTACCTTTATTTGTAAATATAAATAAATGATCCAAAGTATTAACGGGTTCATTAAATATAATATAATCTTCATCTTTCAATCCATTTTCTTCTACTCCTGAAGCATTAAACGAACGCAATGAACTACGTTTAAGATAACCATCACGACTCACTAATACTTGAACTTCTTCAGGTGTAACCAAGACAGCTGTTTCAATCTTGATATCTTCGATATGTTCTTGTATTTCAGTTAACCGAGGTGTGGCATATTCTTTTGAGACTTTTTTTAATTCTCTTTTAACCACATCAGATAATACTTTAGGGTCGGCTAATATTGCTTTATAATTAATAATTTTTTCAGCAAGTTCAGCATTTTCTTTTTCGAGTGCAGTCACATCTGTATTAGACAAGCGGTACAATTGTAATGAAACAATGGCTTCAGCTTGTTTTTCTGTGAAGTCAAAAAGAGTCATTAAACTGGTTTTAGCACTCTTTTTATCTTTGCTTGCACGAATCGCTTTAATGACTTGATCTAAAATAGATAATGCTTTAATTAGTCCTTCAACGATATGTTGGCGAGACTCAGCCTTTTTCAAGTCGAACTCAGTTCTTTTTTTCGTAACACTTAATTGATAGTCCAAGTAAGATGATAAGAATTTCTTTAAACCAACTAATTCAGGCCGTTGATTATTAATGGCAACCATATTGAAATTATACGAAATTTGTAAATCAGTATTTTTGAATAAGTAATTTAAAATACCTTGCGCATTAACGTTACGCTTTAATTCAATCGCAATTTGTAATCCTTCACGATCACTTTCATCTCGAACTTCAGCAATACCATCCACTTTTTTAAGTAAGCGAATTTCATCCATTTTTTTAACAAGAACGGCTTTGTTCACTTCATATGGGATTTCTGAAATAATAATTTGTGTTTTACCACCTTTTAATTCTTGAATCTCTGTTCTTGAGCGGACAACGACTTTACCACGTCCTGTTTTATAAGCATTTTGAATACCAGATAATCCTTGTAAAATACCACCAGTTGGAAAATCAGGTCCTTTAACAAAGGTCATTAATTTATCTAGCGTTGCATCAGGATGTCCAATTAAGTAGACAACAGCATTAACAACTTCGCTTAAATTATGCGGTGGAATTTCAGTTGCATAGCCAGCTGAAATTCCGGTTGCACCATTTACTAATAGATTAGGAAATCTTGCTGGTAAAACAGTGGGTTCATATTCTGTATCATCGAAATTTAAAACAAAATCAACTGTTTCTTTTTCAATATCCCGTAACATTTCAGTTGCAATTTTACTTGTACGGGCTTCTGTATAACGCATTGCAGCTGGAGAATCACCATCCATTGAACCATT
The DNA here is from genome assembly GCF_054941065.1 of Dellaglioa sp. BT-FLS60. Classification (NCBI taxonomy): domain Bacteria; kingdom Bacillati; phylum Bacillota; class Bacilli; order Lactobacillales; family Lactobacillaceae; genus Dellaglioa; species Dellaglioa sp. BT-FLS60. The sequence goes on along the minus strand of NZ_JBSOLI010000026.1, from coordinate 41,985 downwards.
GTTTCCGTGCATTTCAATTAATGGCGTGCGTAATTTCCAATTTTGACTCATACGAACCATAGCTTCATAAATAGAGCTATCTCCATGCGGATGAAAATTACCCATTACATTTCCGACTGATTTAGCTGATTTTCTAAAGCCTTTATCATACGTGTTCCCATCTTGATTCATTGCGTATAAAATCCGACGTTGCACGGGTTTTAGACCATCACGAATATCGGGCAAAGCACGTTCTTGAATAATGTATTTAGAATAACGACCAAATCGTTCGCCCATAACATCTTCTAAGGTTAGTTCTTGAATTTTTGATGTATCTTTTTCTATAGCCAAATCGGTAATCCCCCTTCCTTAGTCAGTCGTTGATTGTACTTCATCATCTTTTGAATCGGTAACTTGTTTACTAGAAACTTTATCCAAGATACTACCATCTTCTTCAAGTGAGAATTGAACGTTCTCTTCAATCCAATTTCGACGTGGTTCCACTTTGTCGCCCATTAACGTTGTCACTCTTTTTTCGGCAAGTGCGGGATCGTCAATTCGAATTCTAACTAAAGTTCTTGTCATTGGATCCATTGTTGTTTCCCACAATTGATCTGCATTCATTTCGCCAAGTCCTTTAAAGCGTTGTAAACTATAGCCACGTCCAATTTTTTCCGTTGCTTTAGCAAGTTCTTCATCAGTCCAAGCATAGATGCTGTCCATTTTTTTGCCAGTCCCTTTTTGAATTTTGTATAAAGGAGGTAAGGCGATGTAAACTTTTCCAGCATCAATTAATGGTCGCATATATTTATAAAAGAACGTTAGTAATAATGTTTGAATATGGGCACCATCGGTATCGGCATCAGTCATGATAATAATTTTATCGTAATTACTGTCTTCAATCTTGAATTCAGCCCCAACGCCAGCCCCAACTGTATAAATCATTGTATTAATTTCTTCATTTTTTAAAATATCTTGTAATTTTGCTTTTTCAGTATTTAAGACTTTACCACGTAAAGGTAAGATCGCTTGAAATTTACGTTCACGGCCCTGTTTAGCTGAACCACCAGCAGAATCACCTTCGACTAAAAACAATTCATTTTTCTTAGCGTTTTTTGATTGTGCGGGTGTTAATTTTCCAGAGAGTAAGCGATCATTTTTCTTTTTCTTCTTACCATTACGTGAATCATCACGTGCTTTACGAGCAGCTTCACGCGCTTCTCTAGCTTTAATTGATTTTCTAACAAGTTCTTGTGCAAACTCACCATTTTCCATCAAATAAAAACCAAGTTTTTCACTCAGGACACTATCAACAATCGATCTTGCCTCAGGTGTGCCAAGTTTTCCTTTTGTTTGTCCTTCGAATTGGAGTAACTCTTCAGGTATTCGGACTGAAATGACGCCTGAAAGGCCCTCTCGAACATCACTACCTTCTAAATTACGATCTTTATCTTTTAAAAGGCCTAATTTTCTAGCATATTCGTTAAAAGCTTTTGTCCAAGCAGACTTCATTCCGGCTTCATGTGTACCACCATCTTTTGTTCGAACATTATTAACAAAAGACATCAGGTTTTCTGAATAGCCATCGTTATATTGCGCTGCAACTTCAACTTCTATTTTATCTTTAGTGCCATCAAAATACATCACTTCGCCAAGTGTATCTTTATCTTCGTTCAGATAAGCAACGAATTCTTTGATACCTTCTTCAAAATGATAGATATCTTGTTTATCAGTTCTTTCATCAGTTAAAACAATTTTAACACCACGTAATAAAAAAGCGGATTCTTTCAGTCTTTCAGCTAAAATATCATATTTATAAACCGTCGTTGAAAAAATACTTTCATCAGGTTTAAAAGTAACCGTTGTTCCGTTTGCTCTTTTAGTAGCACCCAATTTTTTTAATGTTCCAACTGGATGCCCACCATTTTCAAATTTTTCTTCATAACGCACGCCTTCACGGACGGTATCAACCGTTAATGAAGATGATAAGGCATTAACAACACTCGCACCAACGCCATGTAGTCCACCAGAAGTTTTATAGCCACCTTCTTGACCGAACTTTCCACCAGCATGTAAGACAGTAAAAATAACTTCAACAGTTGGAATTCCTGACGCATGCATACCAATTGGCATACCACGACCGTAATCGACAACCGTAATACTGTTATCACTGTGAATAGTAACATCAATTTGTGAACCATAACCTGACAAGGCTTCATCAACAGCATTATCAACAATTTCATAGACAAGATGATGCAATCCTTTGCTATCTGTTGACCCGATATACATACCAGGTCGCTTTCTAACTGCTTCAAGTCCTTCAAGAACTTGAATTGAATCATCGTTATATTTTATTTTATTTGGATTAGTCATACAGTTAAACTCTCCTTACTCTGTGTTCATACAGTAACGTTACTATAATAACCCATTCTTTTTTGAAATGTAAAGAAAAATCCGAATAGACGTTCTTTTTTATAAAATAAATTGGTGTCTTCTAAAAAGAATGTTAAAATACTACTTATCAGATTTACTGGTCGAAAGGAGTTTATAATCATGGGTACAATTGTCTTAATGTTAGTGATTGCTTATTTTTTAGGATCAATTCCGTCAGGTGTTTGGATTGGAAAATATTTTTATCAAAAAGATATCAGAAAATTTGGTAGTGGAAACGTTGGTACAACAAATACCTATCGCGTTCTTGGACCAAAGGCAGGTACAGTCGTTTTAGTAATGGATATCTCAAAAGGTATTATTGCTGCAAGTCTTCCTCACATGTTCGGTGTTGCTGCAACCGTTAGTCCTTTACTAATTGGAGTCGGCGCCGTAGCTGGGCATACCTTTTCTATTTTCACTAAATTTAAAGGTGGAAAAGCAGTCGCTACTGGCGCAGGTATTTTATTACCCTATAATCCATTATTTTTCATCATAGCTTGTACAATTTTCATTTCATTAATACTTTTAACAAGTATGGTGAGTGTTGCAAGTGTCCTTGGATTTATTGGAATGTTGATAGTTGCGATAGCCTTTCAAGATTGGCTATTAACTATAATTGCGGGGATTTTAACTATTTTCGTTATTTATAAACATAAAGACAATATAAAGCGTATTTTTAATGGAACTGAGAGTATGGTGCCGTTTGGACTTGGCTTATATTTACGGAATAAAAAAAATCGATGAATATTCATCGATTTTTTATTTGGCTAAAATACTGTAATTTCGTATGATCCTTCAAATGATTGATTTTCTTCTAACTTGTAAAGACTACTTTTATCAGATAATTTGCCTGTAGACGCAACGTTATCAGCTAAACCCCACCATGGTTCAATACAAACAAACGGTGAATTTTCAGGATATTTTGACCAAACACCAACATAATCAGCACCATTTAATGTCACAGAAACCCCATGATCATCTTCAGGCGTTGAAAGTAAAACAGTTGTTTCTGATTGTTTCAATTCATAAATTAAGGCATCATTTTTGAAAGTTTCTCGAGATAGCTTAATAGGTTCGTTGAACTTAACCAATTTTGCATTTGCAATATCGTTGAATGGTCCAACTAATGGAATTTGGCGTCTTTCAACGTTGGGAGCAATCTCAATTTGGTAATTTTCCAAATCTAGATAGGCATTTTTTAGTGGAATATTGAATGCTGGATGGCCTCCAATTGAAAATAACAACTCATTTTCATCAGGATTATAGACATCGTAAATAACTTTTATTTGATGATTAGTCAAAATATAATGTAATCTTAATCGAAAATTAAATGGATATTTAACTTTTGTTTCTGGAGATGATCCTAATTCCAAGACAACTGACGTTTCAGTTTGAGAAATTACCGTAAAAAGCATATCACGAGCGAATCCATGTTGTCCCATCTGATACATTTTTTGATTATATTCATATTCATCATTTTTTAAACGCCCAACAATTGGGAATAAAACGGGTGCATGTCGACCCCAATATTTCTTGTCTGCTTGCCAAATATACTCAATAGCTGTGTCGTTTCCTTTAACACTAACTAGTTCAGCACCTTGTTCAGAAATCTTAACTGTGATGAAATCATTTTTCAATTCAACTGTCATTTTATTCACCCATTTCTATAAGATATAACGACTAAGATCTTTATCGGCAACGATATTGCCAATCTTATCTTCGACATAACTTTCAGTAATTGTAATGTCTCCCATCTGCATATCAGGTCCTTCGAATAATAAATCTTCAAGTAATTTTTCAAGGATAGTATGCAAACGACGTGCCCCAATGTTTTCAGTATCGTGGTTAACGTTATATGCAATTTCAGATATTTTTTCTACTGCTTCAATTGTAAATGTCACATTGATATTATCAGTGCCAATTAGGGCAATATACTGCTTAATCAACGCATTATGAGGTTCAGTCAAAATTTTAACAAAATCTGATTGACTTAAATCATCTAATTCAACCCGAATTGGAAAACGACCTTGAAGTTCTGCGATTAAATCACTAGGTTTACTTTCATGAAATGCCCCAGATGCAATAAATAAGATGTGATCAGTATTAATCGGGCCAAATTTAGTTGAAATTTGAGAGCCTTCAACAATTGGGAGAATATCACGTTGCACACCTTCTCTTGAGACCTCACCACTATTTTTTTGAGATTTAGAGGTAATTTTATCAATTTCATCAATAAAAATAATTCCCGTATTTTCAGCACGTTCAATTGCGGCCTGGTTAATATCTGCCGAATTAACTAATTTTTTTGATTCTTCACGAATTAAAATTTTTCGTGCTTCTGATACAATTAACGTTCTTTCGATTTTTCGAGTTGGCGTTAAAGCACTTAATGAATCTCCTATATCAATTCCCATCTGGCCCATCATACCGTTCATACCAGATGGTTGTTTAGGTTCATCAATTTTGATTGTAACTTCGTTATTTTCTAATAAACCACGATTTAATTGTTCTGACACAGATAACCGTTCATTTCTAATGTCATCAGTAACCTCTTCTTCGTTTTCCGTGTCCAAACCTGCTGGCATTTGCCCCTTTTGGATTTGAGACATCATTTGCATAATATTGATATTTTCAGCTTTTTTTTGTTTTCTGATACCAGGAACCAACAATTTTACGAGACGCTTATCTGCCATTCTTGATGCTTCGCCCGAAACACGACCATATTGAGCGTCTTCTTCTAATTTGATTGAAACATCAACTAGGTCACGGACCATTGATTCCACATCACGTCCAGCATAACCAACTTCGGTAAATTTGGTTGCTTCTACTTTAACAAATGGCGCTTCCAACATAGTTGCTAAACGACGAGCGATTTCAGTTTTACCAACACCAGTTGGTCCAATCATCATTAAATTTTTAGGTGTGACATCTTTTTGCATGGATTCAGAAAGTTGCATCCGACGATAGCGATTACGCAAGGCAACAGCTATCGCTTTTTTTGCATCATTCTGACCAATAACGTATTGATCTAATTCAGTTACAATTTGTTTTGGTGTTTTATCAATTACAGTCATAAATTTACCTACTTTCTATAATTCTTCAGAAATAACATGATGATTCGTGAAAATATCAATATCACCAGCAATATTGATTGATGCCTCGGCAATTTCTTTGGCAGACATATCAGTTGTATGGTGTTTAAGGGCCTTTGCAGCAGAGAGTGCAAAATTACCACCAGAACCGATTGCTAAAATATCGTCATCAGGTTCAATAACTTCACCACTACCAGAAACAAGTAACATTTCTTTACTATTCATCACGATTAAAAGAGCTTCTAATTTTTGTAATGATTGTTCACTACGCCAATCTTGTGCTAATTCAACTGCAGCACGCTGTAAATTCCCACTAAATTCATTTAATTTTTTTTCAAAACGTTCTTCAAGGTTGAATGCATCAGCAACGCTTCCAGCGAAACCAACTACTACTTGATCATTATAGATACGACGAACTTTTCTGGCAGTCCCTTTCATAATAACTTTCTCACCCATCGTAACTTGACCATCTCCAGCCATTGCACAATGTCCGTTATGCTTAACGGCACAAATTGTTGTTGCATGAAATGAAACAGTTGCCATAATAAATTCCTCCATTATTTCTCATTTTATTGTATAAAAAAACTTCATTGAACGCTACTACTGTAGCACAACAATGAAGGATAACTCAATTATTTAATCAGATATTTCATAAATATTTAAAGAGTTGGTTTAAATATGGCTAAATGCTCTAGCGCACGATTTGCAACCGCTTGATTTTTTTCTTGCTTATCTCGAATTTTCTTTCCGCCTAATTTTGGTACAATACCAAAATTGGCGTTCATTGGTTGGAAATGCTTGCCATTCGCGTGTGTTATATAATGAGCCATGGCTCCCATCATAGTTGTCTTAGGTAGAACGACTGGTTCTTCTCCTAAAACAAGATGAGCAGCATTTATACCTGCTAATAAGCCACTTGCAGCACTTTCAACATAACCTTCAACACCGGTCATTTGACCAGCAAAAAAGAGATTATCTCTAAATTTTGATTGGTACGTAGGTTCTAAGGTGTCAGGAGAACGCATGAATGTGTTACGATGCATAACACCGTAACGAACAAATTCAGCATTTTCTAACCCAGGAATCAATGAAAAAACTTTCTTTTGTTCGCCCCATTTAAGGTGTGTTTGGAAACCAACCATATTGTATAAATCACCGACAGCATTGTCTTGACGTAATTGAACAACAGCAAAAGGTTGTTTACCAGTCTTTGGATCTTCTAAACCGACTGGTTTTAAAGGACCAAACAGCATCGTTTTAGCACCTCTTCTAGCCATTTCTTCGATTGGCATACATCCTTCAAAAAACTTTTCATCTTCAAAATCATGCATTTCAGCCGTTTCAGCTTCAATGAGGGCCTTATAAAAAGTAATAAATTCTTCTTTAGTCATTGGACAATTCAGGTAAGCGGCATCACCTTTATCGTATCGTGATTTTAGATAGATTTTATTCATATCTAATGATGATTTTTCTAAAATAGGTGCAGCGGCATCATAAAAGTACAGGCCCTCACTACCATTTAATTGCTGAATTGATTCTGCTAATCCTGCTGATGTTAATGGACCAGTGGCAACAATGGTTGGTCCTTCTGGTAATTCAGTTAACTCTTCATTAATAACCGTTACATTTTCATGATTTTTGACTAAATTAGTAATTTCTTTAGAAAATTTATCTCGATCGACGGCTAATGCACCGCCAGCAGGAATTGAGTTGTGGTCGGCAGATGTCATAATTACTGAATCTAATTGGCGCATTTCTTCTTTTAAAAGACCAACTGCATTCGAAATTTGATTGGCTCTTAAAGAATTTGTACAAACCAGTTCAGCAAAATTTTCAGTGTGATGAGCTGGTGTCATTTTAATGGGGCGCATTTCGTACAAGTTAACGTGAACCCCTCGATTGGCAATTTGCCATGCAGCTTCACTACCGGCAAGACCGGCACCAATTACATTAACGCTAATATTTGGCATTATAATCCTCCTGCTACCAGATAATCTGATTTATTTTTGAACGGCTTCTTCGTAGTCACAATGGCTACATTTAACTTGTTTGCCGCCTTTGACTTTTTTCTCAATTAAATAATGTTGACACTTAGGACATTCACGGCCAATTGGTTTATCCCATGAAACAAACTCACAATCTGGATACCTTGAACATCCATAGAATAAACGATTACGTTTAGATTTACGTTCAATGACTTCACCTTGATGACATAATGGGCAAATAACACCAATTTCTTTAACAATTGCCTTTGTATTACGACAATCTGGGAATCGACTACATGCGAAAAATTTCCCATAACGTCCCATTTTAACGACCATAGGTGACCCACAAATTTCACAATTAAATCCAGCGGGTTCATCTTTAATTTGAACTTTTTCAATTGTTTCTTGAGCATGTTCAACGTTTTTTGAAAAAGGTTTATAAAAATCATCAACGACTTTAACCCAATTCTCGTCCCCGACTTCGATGTCATCAAGACCTTTTTCCAACTCAGCAGTAAATTTAACGTTCACAATATCACTGAAATAAGCTTCAATCATATCATCAACAATTTCACCTAATTCAGTTGGTTCAAAACGTTTAGCAACTAATTTTACATAGTAACGGCGTTGAATGGTATCCAACGTTGGCGCATACGTTGATGGGCGGCCTACACCATTTTCTTCAAGTGTTTTAATTAAATTAGCTTCAGTAAATCTAGCAGGTGGCTGAGTAAAATGCTGATTAGGCTGATTTTTAGCCAAATTAACATGATCGCCAACTTCTAAATCAGGTAATATATTATCTGATTTTTTGTTATCTTCATAAATTTTTGTGTATCCAGCAAATTTAGTTTTTGAACCAGAAGTATGATAAACGACCCCATTTTGTTCAATGGATACAGACATTGTATCCATAACTGCAGGTGTCATTTGACTAGCAACAAATCGTGACCAAACTAACTTATATAATTTCATTTGATCGTTACTCAAATAATCTTTCATTGAAGCAGGCGTACGTAAGACAGATGAAGGTCTAATAGCCTCATGGGCATCTTGGGCGCCTTCTTGTAGTTTCCCTTTTCTTGGCTTGGTAGCGGCATATTCTGCACCATATTTTTCATGTAAATATTGAGCAGTTTCATGTTTAGCCGTTGTAGATACACGAGTTGAATCGGTACGCATATAAGTAATTAACCCAACAGTCCCTTGTTTTCCAAGATGAATTCCTTCATACAATTGTTGTGCAACCATCATAGTTTTTCTTGTACGGAAATTTAATTTTCTGTTAGCATCTTGTTGCATGGTACTTGTTGTAAAGGGTAATGCGGGAAATCTTTTTCGTTCTTTTTTTGTAACGGCAGTGATATCAAAATCAACTTTTGTGTCTATTAAAGTCATCACTTTTTGAACATCATCGTTAGTTTTGAGTGCTTTTTTCTTTCCATTGATACCATAAAAAGCAGCATCAAACTTTTCTTTGCCCTTTTTAAATTCAGAATCGATGGTCCAATATTCTTCAGGTTGGAAGGCGCGAATTTCTTTTTCTCTTTCAATAATTAAATTCAAAGCGATAGATTGAACACGACCTGCGCTCAATCCTTTTTTTATTTTTGCCCAAAGTAAAGGGCTAATTGAATAACCAACTAATCGATCAAGGATACGACGAGCTTGTTGCGCATCAACCAGATTCATATCAATTGACCGAGGCTCATTAAAAGCATTTTTTACTGCATCTTTTGTAATTTCATTAAAAACAACACGATTTTTTGCTGTAATATCCAAATCTAAAATGTGCGATAAATGCCAAGCAATTGCTTCACCCTCACGATCAGGATCGGCCGCAAGATAAACATTTTTCGCTTTTTTCGCTTCTTTTTTTAAACTTTTAATGACATCACCTTTGCCACGAATTGAAATATAATGGGGATCATAATTATTTTCGACATCGACACCCATCTTGCTTCGAGGTAAATCTCTAATATGTCCAAGACTAGCTACGACATGATAGCTACTTCCTAAGTATTTTTCAATTGTTTTGGCCTTAGAAGGTGATTCAACAATAACTAGATTTTTCTTAGCCGGTGTTCTTTTTTTCTTCTTGGTTACTGGCATAATTGAACTCCTTCATCGTAATTATATTGGTAGCAATAACATTTTTAAAATCGTAAGTAATCTTAAAGCATGATAGAGAGGCTTGTCAAGCGTAATTAGTTTTCGTAAAACTCTTCAAGTATTTGTTGACCATTAATAACTGGCATTGCGCCGGCTATTATCAACTCGTTACAACCAAGTGAAAGTGGACTTGAAATTGATCCTGGTACGGCCAAAACCGTGCGATTTTCTTGTAACGCCAAGTTAGCAGTTATTAAGCTACCACTATGATGCTTAGCCTCCGTAACTAATAGGCATTCACACAGACCTGCAATAATTCGATTCCGTTCTGGGAAATGATTTCGTTCAGGGCCCGTATTGAGTCCATATTCGGAAATTAAAAGTCCTTTTTGACTAATCTCAATTTGTAATTCTTTATTTATTTTTGGATAGTATCTATTTAAACCAGTCCCAATTACTGCAATCGTATCAGCTTCATTAGCGATTGAAAACTGGTGTGCAAGTGTATCAACACCAGTTGCTAATCCACTTACAATAACTTTTTTACTTTCAACAACTGCCGGTAATAACAATCGAATAGCTTCTATTGAATAGGCTGTCCTTTGGCGAGCACCAACAACAGCTAGTGATTGCCGATTTAATAGTTGTAAATTACCACGCATAAAAAGAACAATTGGTGGCCGATAACATTCTTTCAACCGATACGGATAATTTTCATCAATAATAGTTACAATTGTGGCATGCGCTTCATTAGCAACAACTTCAGCCTGCAACGAAGCACTAGTATAGACCCTGTTAAAGCTGGCTCTTTTTTTACTATTAAATTTTAGAATATGATTGATTAATTCCAAAGTTAAATCTGTACAATTTGGATTTTGTTGTAACCAATCAAAAAGCTTATTTTCACCAATATACGTAATTTCTGAACATAATCTAAGTTTAATTAAAGTTTCTCTTATTGTCATGGGTTCTCCTTATTAGTTAATACTAATAAGGTACGTATTCAATTGGTTATTTTTTTAGCATTGATTTGATTGGTTCAAACGTTTGACGATGAATTGGCGTTACGCCCAATTCATCAAGTCCTGCTAAATGATTTTTAGTTCCGTAACCATCATTATGAGTGAAATCATATCCCGGATACAATTCATTATAAAAGGTCATCAAATGATCACGGTAAACCTTAGCCACAATACTAGCCGCTGCGATACTAGCACTTTTAGAATCACCTTTAATGAAGCTTTCTTGCGGAATATCGCTATCAATTGTCATGGCATCAATTAATAATTGTTGTGGCTTTACATCTAATGAATTGACAGCTTCCAACATAGCAATTCGAGTGGCTTGATAAATATTAACTTCATCAATAATCTGATTATCTATCACGGATACACCTACAGAAATCGCCACAGCTAATATTTGACCATATAGTGCCTCGCGTTTATTAGCTGTTAATTTTTTAGAGTCATTTACGTCAACTAAGTTGAAATTATGAGGTAAAATAACGGCCGCACTAACCACTGGGCCAGCTAAAGGCCCCCTGCCAACCTCATCTATCCCAGCAATATACGGAATACCGTTTTGCCAAAGATTTCTTTCTATCAATAACCTATGTTCAAAAGAAGCCTGGTGTTCAAGAGTTTTTGTTTGTCGATTATGATATTGTGCCAAAAGTTTAATAACACCTTTACGAGGATCTTCAGTAATTTCTTGAATAAAATCATCTGAAGGATGATCAAGTAATTGTGTTTTTATTTGAGCAATTGTGAGTTCAGACACGTTTATTCGCCACCTAATTGCGGAATCTCTAAGGTATAACGACCAAGTTTTCCTTGTCTAATGTCAAAAATGACACGCTCACTTGCACGATCGTAATCCTCTTTAAAGCCCATTTTTTTTGTTAAAGCTAATAATAAATCAACATCGCTCATCGCCATTTGCTCATCAGTTAATTTATATTTTTCTTGTAATGCCTTTGGATTTGTTTGTTTAAAATGCTCTAATCCATACAAGGCGATATCATCTTTTGAATATAAAGAATCTTTAATTGCGCCAGTTAAAGCAAGACGTTGACCAATTTTTTGATCCTCAAATTTTGGCCATAAAATACCGGGTGTATCTAAAAGTGACATTGATTTCCCAGCTTTTAACCATTGTTGTGCTTTTGTTACACCAGGTCGATTACCTGTTATGGCAACATTTTTATTTACTAAATGATTTAATAATGTTGATTTTCCAACGTTAGGAATTCCAATACACATTACCTTAACACGTTGTTGAATAATCCCTTTACTTTCTCGTAACGCTAATTTATCTTTTAAAACGACATTTATTTTCTTTTCAATCGCATTTAGTTGTCCATGCTGACTATCTACAGCAACAGCTGGAATCCCTTTACTTTCATAGTAATGCAACCAACGAGCAGTCACATTAGGATCAGCCATATCTTTTTTTGTCAAAACCATCACATGAGGTTTTGTGGCAAGTAATTGCTCCAGTTGTGGATTTCTAGATGATTCAGGTAACCTTGCATCAACTAATTCGAGTACAATATCTACTAAACTTAATTTTTCTTTTACTAATCGTAAGGCTTTTGCCATATGTCCTGGGAACCATTGGATTACTGTCATTTAAATTCTCCTTGTTAAGCCAAGAAAATTTTTGATTAACTTGCTTAATTCTTTATATTTAACGTTCTTAATCAGAATACCTTAAATTATGCACAAAAAGAAGAGAGTTCCGCTATTTAGTTTCACTCTCTCCAGTCTTTTATTAATTTGTGGCTGCTTTAATTGCCGCATCGTATGCAGGATCATCTTTTGAAAGTTTCTCCTGAATCAAAGTTTCAATTTTTAAAGCCGTTTTTTTATCAACTTCACCCGTTTGATTCAATTTATTGGCTTTTTGCAAAGCCTTAACGGCGTTAACCGTTGATGTACCGTAATAGCCATTATCTTTATTTTTGTAATAACCAAGTGCCTTTAAATAAGTTTGTATATTTTTAACTTGAGTTGAAACATCTTCTTTTTTGTATGTTTCATCAGTATTAATTAATGCTGAGTAAGCATATGCAGGGTAATCAGCTGAAACAGTTGGCTTGATTCCTTTTTTGTTAATCCAAGAACCATCAGGCGTCAACCATTTAGCAATCGTTACTTTTAATTCTGTCTTATCAGTAAAAGTACTGATTGTTTGAACAGTTCCTTTACCATAAGAAGTAGAACCAATTAATTTGTCATGACCCGATTGATTAAGTGCAGCTGCTAAAATTTCAGAAGCACTTGCGCTATCTTTATTAATCATAACAACTGTTTTTTCCGTAACTTTAAACCCGGAATCATACTTTTTACCAGCTTTATATACTTGCGGATCTCCAGTTTTGGTTTTAACTTGCATGATTGTTTTACCATCTTTTAAGAACATTGACCCAATTGCCAATGCTTGATCCATAAGACCACCTGGATTATCACGAACATCAAGAACAAATGATGTAGCACCTTTTGTTCTAAGGGATTTTACTGCAGCTTTAACTTCTTTAGACGTATTCTCAGAAAAAGTACTAATTTGAATATAGCCAACTTTTTTATTTTTCTTCGAAATATTACTATAAACCGTTTTAACAGGGATATCATCTCGTTTTATTGAAACATTAAAAGTTGATGAATCACGTTTAATAGTTAATTTAACGGTAGTTCCCTTTTTACCACGAATTTTTGAAACAGCTTTATCTAAGCTATCACCATAAATTGATTTACCATCTATTTTTTGAATAATATCATCTGTCTTCAAACCTGCTTTTTTAGCAGGCGTTCCTTTGATGGCGGATACAATTTGGATATTCTTCTTATTAAGTTTAACTTCTGCACCAATACCAACAAATTTACTTGTAATAGTTGAATTTAAATCAGTTGCGTCAGCTTTACCTAAGTAAGACGTAAATTTATCTCCAGTTGCATCAACCATTCCATTAATTGCACCATTAATTAATTTTTTCTTGCTTATATTTTTATAATAAGAGTTGTTTAACGTTGAATATACAGATTCAATTTTAGTTAAATCTGAATTGGTACTTTGTAACGAGCTAACTTCTTTATTAATTTGTTTAATTGCAAAAAAATACATTGCCGCGGCGCCAATAATAAATGCTAAAAAAATTGAACCTAACAATGTCCAAAAATGACGATCAGCTTTAAACCGTCTTGCTTTTTTTCTTTTTTCCATGTTTAAAAACCTCCACTAATTCATTTTGTCTAAATATCGTGCCCAAGCATCATCAAAGATGGTCATTGAAGGCAAATAGCCCGCATTTAATTCAAGATAATTGGATACAAAATCATAATTATCTGATAGTTTTGGGAAACTTTGATCAAAAAAAGCATTATTCGCAAATTGTGCCACTTCATCTATACCGTGATCATTACGTTCGGTCATTAAAAATTGATAGAATGTTTGTCTCATAAAATTATACCTCGTTTAATTTAAGGGAATAGATACATCGAATTTAAAAATATTGTTCTTTAAATCAATTTTTGTCGCACTAGCCTGTATACCATTTTCAATATCTAGCTCTTTTAAGTTAAGCATAATTGTTTGCTTTTGACTATCAATGGTAATCCAGTTTGGTAATGTGTATGCTTTTTTTACATAATTCATGATAAATTTTTTAGGAACTGGTAAAGAACCAACAGCAACTGATTTGGTTTTTAATACAATATTTCCATTAGGTGTCACAACTGGATCAGAGTACAACGTAAACGAAATATTTTGCCCTAAAACCTTTGTTGTACCCATTAAGATCGCAGATTTATCTACCAAAAATCGATATTTAATTGATTGTCCTTTTTGAATTGATTTTAAATAATAATTAATCGTTCCATTTAGCTGTTCCTTATTCATTTCAACACTAAGGCTTGTTCTTTCTGTTGCTTTTGAATTCGTTTGCGTTGTTAATGTTTTTTGGTCTTGCGACTGGCTTGCCACACTAACAAAAAGATAAAGCATCGTACCAATTAATAAAGAAAGTAACACGATAAATGCTACCTTCCATGCGTTAAAATTTTTTTTAGATTTTACGTGAATTTGTTCTGATCTCTTAGCCATAACTCTCCCATTATTTAAATAAATGATTTTTTTGCATTGATTCGTATAATAAATCGGTCATTTTTTTATAGCCTTTATTATTCGGATGAAAATGATCTGTTACAGAAATATAATCGTTTTTCTCATCTTTTTCCTGTAAAACACTCTCAAGGTTAAAACCAGATAACCCAGATAAATCGGAATTGTCTGATTTTTTAGTTAACGTATTTGTTTTACCATAATATTGTCCCTCAGAAAGCTGTTTTGCGATTGTAACAAAGTAACTATTTTTGTCAGCCTTAACAACTTTATTAGTCGTTTTATTCCATGATTGAACAATTGTCGTCATACTATTCATATTGGGGAAATAAACATAAAATGGATTATAGACACTAATGACATAGATAGGCGCACTACTATTATATTTCCGAATTTCTTTAAATAATTCGTTTAATTTAGTTGTATACGTCAGCTCTTCAGCAGTTATTGCTTTATTTAATTTAGTCACGTCATTAGATAAAATATTTTTTTGAATAACTTGCAATAAATCATTCCCACCAACTGTTAAAGTTACAACATTGGCTTTTGATAACGTTTTTTGCATCTTAGGTTGATTCTTTAGACGAGCATAGATTTGGTCACTTCGATCTCCTGATAAGCCAAAGTTAGAAGATGTGACTTTGACTTGTTGCTTAGCATTCATTTTTGCCTTAATCAATGGTACAAATCCGCCTTTATTGGTTGTATCTCCTACACCTTGCGTTAAAGAATCACCAAGTGCTACTAATTTAATCGCCTTTTTTTTGTGTGGAATTGTAATTAAATTTTGATTTGAAAAATGGCCCGTTGCGAACCACATACCGCCAAATATAACGCCACTTAGTACCATAATACTTAAAATAGTGATTAAAAAGCTTTTTAAAAATTTCAAAAAATCATTCCTTTTTAAGATTAAAAAAACTGGACAAAAACAGTTGTTTTTGGACCAGTTTAAATGTGATCATTTAAGATTCTTAGTCTTTATCTACATAAAACATAACCGCAAATGCTCCTGGACCACCATGTGTGGCAATAATAGGAGCTGTTTGGCGAACTAGAATATCTATGGTTGGAACTGCCGCCTGTAATAAATCACGAACTTCAAATGCTTTTTTTTCATTTCCAGCATGAGAAATACCAATTGATTTAACGTGAGGTGTTGTTTTTAATTCTTCAACTAAATCTGAAACAAACTTATTAACCGTCTTCATACCACGGCCTTTATTTTTAATTTTTAATTCACCATCTATCATTTCAAGAATGATTTTCATATTCAAAACGCTTGAAAGGACTCCTGTTAATCTTGATATACGGCCACCTTTAACTAAATTATCCAAGGTCATAACAGCCATATATAAGGTTGAATTTTCACGAATTTCAGCGATTTTTGTTAAAATATCGTTCATTGATGCACCAGCATTTGCTAATTTAGCTGCTGCTAAAACTTGGAATGCCATACCTCGATCAGTAGATCGTGTGTCAACAACTGTCACATCTGATTGACTCATTTGTGCAGCTTGTTCTGCAGTATGCACCGTCCCACTAATTTGATCTGTCATATTAAGTGAAAGGACCTGGCTTCCATCTGAGCCAAGTTTATCGAACATTTCCACAAAAGTTCCAATCGGTGGTTGACTTGTTTTTGGTAATGTTTTTGACGTTTCCATTTTTTCTTCGAATTCGTCATTTGTAATTGATTCACCTTCAACGTAAATCGAATCATTTATCATAACACTTAAAGGTATAATATTAATGTTGTTTTCTTTTACTTCAGCATCTATTAATCCAACAGATGAATCTGTTACTATTTTAATGTTTGACATGTTTCTTCATCCACACTTTCTTAACAAAAGTTTTTAATCATGATACAATAACGTCACTATAAACTTTTCTATGTTTAATGTCTAGTATATCAGACATGCTAGTCTATTTCACATAGAAATTAATGACTGAGGTGTTTTTTTGGAACAAAATTACAGTAGGCGCTACCTCATTTTGAATGAAGTGTTAAACGCCGTGACCCATGGCATTGGTTTTGGATTAAGCATAGCAGGATTAATTGTTTTAATTATCAAAGGAACTCATGATGGAAGTGCATTAGAAATTACATCATATGCCATTTATGGCTCATCTTTAGTATTACTTTACTTAACGTCGACGTTATTCCACAGTTTAATTTTTACACGGGCAAGGACCGTTTTTCAAATATTTGATCACAGCAGTATTTATATTTTAATTGCAGGGACTTATACTCCCTACTGTCTTATCGCTGTTGGTGGCGCATTAGGTTGGACATTATTCGGAATTATTTGGGTCATGACCATTTTGGGAATTATTTATAAATCAATCTGGTTAGGTCATTTCAAAACAATTTCAACAATTATTTATCTGATTATGGGTTGGCTTTGCCTAAGTGCTATGTTCCCACTCTATGCTAGTCTTGGCGTAACCGGTTTTTGGTTATTAGTTTCTGGTGGTTTGGCCTTCACAATTGGTGCGGGCATTTATAGTATTAATGGCGTCAAATACTTACATGTTGTTTGGCACCTGTTTGTGATGCTAGGTACAGGATTAATGTTCTTTTCAATTTTATTTTATACTTGAAAATGTAAAAAGTGAAGCTATTTTCAATCTATAGTTAGCCCCCAGTATTGGACCAAAATCCAATTCTGGGGGCTATTTTTATGGTTAAATTTTCTAAACAGTTTAAAATTCAAGTCATTGAGGATTACCTTTCATCGTTAGTGATTTCATGGGTTCAACGATATTCATCAGAATTAAACGTCTTGGCACCTAATAAATTTTTTGATGCTTTTTTAAGGTAACTATTTTGAAACCTATGAGGATTAAAAAAAGGCTGTAATCAAATCTGGCGATAACTATAATAATTATCTAATTAGATTAAAATTGGTCGGAAAGACTCCAGTTGACTACCGAAATCTTTCCGACCAATTAGTATCTTAGAAGTTCACTCCAATTTTTGGGGTTCACTTCAGATTGGTTTTTTTTGTTTATCAAAAAAATTGACAATAATGGCTAAAAGAAACATTAAAATAACTAAATAAAAAATATTATGAAGTGTAATTAAAAGTACGTTGCTCAGTAATTTCCTGACAGAGTTTATAATACTTTCTTGTGAATTTGAATTAATAAATTCATTAATTTGTGAAAGCGACAGTTCACGGTGTTTGCTTAGTTGACTGCCTACACTCAAATTAAATACAAGTCCGTACATACCTGTCATTATTGTCTGCCCGAGAGTCCGTCCCAACGTAAGCATTGAAGAAGCTAGACCCACGTTCTCTTCTGGAACCAACTTTTGTGCGATTACTGTATTTGTTGTTATTGCTATGCCTAATGCAGCTCCGGTTATACCAGCAATGACATAAAACCAAACAAGATTAAAGTTTTGATTACTAAATACAAGTGGTATATATGCAACTATTAATATTAAGGTAACCACAAGTAGTATTTGTTTTGGGGCCCACTTTTTTAATAATTTTCCTACGAAGAAGGACGCTACAAGCCACATTACCGGACTTGGCGTAATAGCTAGCCCTGCAATAGAAGCCGGCGCACGATATAAAGCTTGCAACCAAATTGGAAAATATATTTGAAACCCAATCTGTGCACCGCTCAACAGTAATGCGGTAATTATTTGAGCGGAAAAGGTCCTATTCTTGAAAAGAGATAATGGGATTAACGGATCAACCGATTTTCTTTCGACTACCAAAAATATAAGAGTAGTTGAAATAAAAACTAGTAGTAATGTTATTTCTAAAATTATTGAACTATCCTGATTACTCAAGTTTTGAAATATCAGAAGTAGTGTAATTAACGAAATTGATAATGATGTAATTCCTGAAATATCAATATGCTTTCGTCCTGTCGTTACCTTTTTATCGTTATATCCAAAAAGCACCAATAAAATTACGATAACTCCAAGAGGAACATTTATGAAAAATACCCAATGCCAATTCAATTTGTCTACAATAAAGCCACCAATCAAAGGTCCTGCTAAAGCTGAGACCCCCCAAGCAGTGTTGTTCAGCGCTAATATATTTGCTCGCCGTTCATATGTAAATAAATCAGCAATAATCGTAAATGTAATCGGCATTATGGCTCCAGCACCAATGCCCTGAATAATACGCGATACAATTAATATCGGCATAGATTGTGACACTCCACAAAAAAATGATCCAATAGTAAAAAAAACTAAACCTGTTAAGAAAACAGGCTTTCTACCAATTTGATCAGAGAACTTTCCATAGATTGGAGTTGTTATTGCTGTAATTAGTAAATATACTGAAAAAACCCAGCTTTGTAGAGAAATACCATGTAATTTGTTAATGATAGTCGGCAATGCTGTTGTAATAATGGTTGTCTCGACAGATGTCATAAAGGTAGCTGTAAAAACAGCAGTCATAATTAACACTAGATTCGTTTTTTTTATCATTTCAAACCCCTTTCAAATTATTCTATTAGTTGATAACTATCAAACTATTTAATAATAAGCTCCCCAACAAAATTAGATTGATTACTAATTTGATTCAATATACATTTTGTTGTACGATGGCCATCGAAGTATCAGTTAAAAAAAATGGATTACAAAGAATCCAAAAATCCAGGCAAATATTTTTCAAATGTTTCATTTCGAATTGAAAGGAATTTATTTTGCCCATCACGTCGTGTATTTGTCAAACCAACTAATCGCAACATCTTAAAATGATATGAAACGGTCGACTTGTTAATATTAAGTTCTTCTCCCACCTCTCCACAAGTTAATTCTCTCTGTGCGTGATGTAAAATCCGAATCATACGTAACCGGTTTGAATCGGATAAAGTTTTAAAAATTTCTACGCGCGTGTCATCTAAATTACTATCAATAATCATCATATGTGTATACTAAGACTTTTTTTGATAATTTGCAAACCACCAAACAAGAAGGAATGATTTTTTGTCAATTAAACAATCAGATATATTTAATACTTTTAGATACGATACCGTTACTTTAACAATGAATACAGCACGAAAAAAATTACGTCAGCGCATGTCAATAAATAAATAAAAAAATCGCTTATTATTTCTAACGAGCAAACTGCTGGACTTGGTAAACCAGGTAGAAACTTCATTTCTCCAAAAGGTTCTGGAATATATGTGACTATATGCTGTATAAGTAATAAACATGAAATGAGGTACGGAAAAGTTGCTATGACAACGGCTATTTTAACTTATCAAGCCATCAATAAAATATACAATATCAATGACAAACTAAAATGGGTAAACGATATTATATTAAATCAAAAAAATTGGTGGTATCTTAATGGGATTTTTGAGTTTAAGAAAAAAGAGAACAAGTAAATAACTAAGATTGATAAAGTACAATTAAAAACTAGAAGCATGTATGAAAAGTTTTGGGAGACATTTAAAAGATGAATTCTTCAATTTTTATCATACAGCTACTGAAGAAGAAAGGCTTCAACAAATTAGTCAAGCTATGTCTTCGTATAATAATAATCGCATCAAAATGCACTAAAAGGCCAAACCCTATTGAGTTTAGCCTTTTATATTTTTTAACGTATCTACTTTACAGAAGGTACATCCGTCTTAGAAATCCACTACAAGTCTTTGAGTGTAACTTCACTTTTTTAGTGCTTATTTTTTTCATAAATTCTAAATTCATGCTTATATTTATTTTTTTCATCAACGATACCAGGAATTATTTTGACCAATTTCCAATCGTGATATTCGATAGGAATCATGGTCACATCGCCCTCGAAAATAGCATCAATTTTCGTTTGGTACAGACAATCAACGCTTGAATACATTTCTGAAAATAAAGTTGCGCCACCAATAATAAAAATATCACCAGTATAGTTTCCTAATAAAGTCTTCAATTCAGCTATCGAGTGGACAATTTTCAAGTTATCTGTTTCAATCAAATCTGTTTGACTTGAGACAACAACGTTAATTCGATTTGGCAATAATCCTGGGAAACTTTCAAATGTATTTCTCCCCATCACAATGACCTTATTGAGGGTTGTTGCCTTAAAAAATTTTAAATCATTTGGCAGATACCAAGGCAGTTTCCCCTGATATCCAATATGATGCTCATTATCTTCGGCCCAAATAAAATTAATCATGCGTAATCTCCTTATAGAATAAACGATTAAACGGCAACAGGTGCTTTAATTGGAGGTGCTGGATTATAACCTTCAACTTTAATATCCGACATATTATAATCAAAAATACTATTTTTATCCGGATTCAACCACAACTTGGGCATTGGTTGAACGTCACGAGTCAGCTGTTCCTTCACTTGATCCATATGATTATTATAAATATGTGCGTCACCTAACGTATGAACAAATTCGCCAACTTCAAGTCCAACTTCTTTTGCAATTAGATGGGTTAACAACGCATAACTAGCAATATTAAATGGAACACCTAAAAAAACATCACCACTTCTTTGATATAATTGACAACTCAATTTACCATTGGCCACATAAAATTGGAATAATGTATGACATGGAGGTAAGGCAACATTAGGGACGTCCTCTGGATTCCAAGCTGATACAATTAATCTTCTAGAATCAGGTGTTTTTTTGATTGCTTCAATAACATCTTTAATTTGATCAATTGTGTCCCCTTGCCTCGTCTTCCATTTACGCCATTGACTTCCGTAAACATCACCCAGTTCGCCAAATTTTTCGGCAAACGCATCGTCTTCAATAATTTTATCGCAAAAAAGTTTCTTTTGACTGTCATATTCTTTTTTAAAATCAGGGTCTGAAAGTGAACGATGACCAAAATCAGTCATATCTGGGCCATTATATTCAGAGCTTTCAACATAGTTTTTAAAAGCCCATTCGTCCCAAATATGATTTTTATGTTTTAATAAATAGCGAATATTGGTATCACCTTTTAAAAACCACAACAATTCACTTTTAATTAAACCGAATGGTACTTTTTTAGTTGTTAGTAATGGAAATCCTTGACTTAAATCAAACCTCATTTGATAACCAAAAAGACTTTTAGTTCCAGTCTGTGTACGATCAGTCTTATCATTTCCATGTTCTAAAATATCACGTTCGAGTTGTAAATACGTTTCTTCCATACGATAATTACTCCTTTTCTGCATATTTCCCTAAGTAGTCCCAACGGGTCATTTTTTCTTCGATTTCAGTATCTAATTTATCAATTAAAACTTGTAAATCACTTAGTGCCACAAAATCATTGCCGTTAGTACTTGCCATATCATTTTCGGCTTTTTCTTTTTTAGTTTCTAAGGTATCGATTTCTTGTTCAATTGTTTCAAACTCTTTTTGTTCAGCATAAGTTAATTTATTTTTTGCTTTGTCATCTGAAATAGTTTCAGTTTCAACAGTTTTAGCCTTATTCGCTGTTACTGTCTCATCTTGTATTGCACTATTTGCAAGATATGATGTAAACAAACCAGTATAGCGATTAATTTTAGCATCACCTTCAAAAATAAGAAGTTGATCTGCAACTTTATCTAAAAAATATCGATCATGAGAAACCGTAATAACAGCACCATTGAATGATTCTAAATAATCCTCAAGAACAGTCAATGTTCCAATATCTAAATCATTTGTTGGTTCATCTAATAACAAAACATTTGGTTGTTGCATAAGCAATTTAAGGAGATAAAGTCTTCTTTTTTCGCCACCAGATAGTTGTCTAATTAACGTTCCGTGCATAAATCGAGGAAAAAGAAATTGTTCCAAAAGTTGCGTGGTACTGATCCGTTCACCGTGCTTGTTTTCAACATTTTCACCAATTTCATTCAGGTAACTAATCATTCTTTTGTCACCAGGAATCGGTTCAGTTTGTTGTTGGTAATACCCTAATTTAACTGTTTCACCCATTAATAATTCACCAGAATTAAGCGGTAACTTACCGGCAATAGCATTAAGTAAACTTGATTTACCAGCACCATTTTTACCAGTAATCCCGATTCGGTCACTTGCTTGAATTAATTCATTAAAATGATCTATAATTTTATGATTTTCTAAAACTAAACTAGCATCTTTTAATTCAATGACCTTTTTACCCAGTCGTTGTTGTCCTAATCCAATTGAAACGTCTTGATCGATTTGTAACGAATTCATATTTTCTTTTAAATCATTAAATCGATTAATGCGTGCTTGTTGTTTTGTTGATCTAGCTTTGGCACCCGTTCGCATCCAAGCTAATTCTTTTTTATATAACTGTTGTTCTTTGTGTTCTGCCGTAACCTCTTGAGCCACTCTTTCAGCTTTTTGAGCAACAAAATCTTGATAGTTACCTTCGTAAGCATACAACTTACCAAATGATAATTCTAAAATTTGGTTCGCAATTTGGTCTAAAAAGTAACGATCATGAGTAACAACAATTAAAGCGCCTTTATACGTTTTAAGATAGCTTTCTAACCATTCAATTGAGCTAAAATCTAAATGATTAGTAGGTTCATCAAGAATTAATAAGTCAGGTGCTTGAATCAAGACTTGAGCTAACCCAACTCTTTTTTTCTGTCCACCAGACAAAGTAGCAACTTTTTGTGTTAAATCAGTAATTTGCAATTGCGTCAAGATGGTTTTAACGTCGTTGTCGGCATTCCATGCATCTTCACGGTTCATGCGATCTTCTGCATCGGAATAACGTTGCTGTAATTTTTCATCTTCAGGATGTTCACTGTATGCTGTTAAAACTGCTTCATAGTGGCGAATAGTTTCAAAAACAGGTGAAGCCCCTTCAAACGCTGCCTCCATAATGGTCATATCGTCATTTAATTCAGGAATTTGTTTTAAATAACTCATACGGTAATTATTAGGTTTAATTAAATCGCCTGAATCAGCTGGATCAAGTTCAGTCAACGCATTTAACAATGTCGTTTTCCCTGAACCGTTAGTTCCAATCAATCCAATTCTATCTTTTTCATTGACGATAAAATTTAAATCGTCAAATAATGTCTTTTCACCATATGTTTTCTTTAAATGTTCGACTCTTAGTGTTTGCATGTCATCACTCTCTTATCTAATTTGATTCTCTTTTATAGGTTAAATTTACTGAACACGTCTTGTAATTTCTAAATTACGTTAATTCTGACATTAATTGTTCAGCTAATCTTAATAATTGAGTTGATTCATTTGGAACTTCTTCCATTAAAATGCGGTGTTCTAATATGGCTAAAATACGACCTAACTTTTCACCTGGTCGAATACCGACTTCTTTTATTAATTGACCACCATTGATAACCATCTCTTTTTTCGACTTAATAGGAAGTTGCTCATAAGTCGTTGCCAATTTTTTAGCATCTAAGTGGTTATTAAAGATTGCTGCGACTTCATTGGCAATTAGCAAGCGTTCTAATCCTGTCTCATACATCAGTTCTCGACTAACAGTGTCATTTAAGATACCCGTTAGTGCTTTAATAACAACTTGAACATTTGTAATCAGCTCATTTGAACTTTTCCATGCCACTAAAAATCGACTAATATCAGATTCTGCTATTTTTAAGACATGAATGACTAACGACCAAGCAGCTACTTCCGAGGTTAATTTAATGGTTGATATTTGTGACATATTTATTAATTCTGGTAAATATTTATCAAATTCAGGACAATATCGTGCTAAATCAGCCTTAACGAAATGTTGTAAGCCAATTTTAGGATTTTTCCCTAATAGTAATTTAACGAATTCAATATGAATACGTTCAATGGCAATTTTCTTCAAAAGTGGTGCATGTTTTTTCAATGCCTTAGCGGTTTCTTCCTCAATTGTAAAATCCAACTGACTTGCAAAACGAATCGCTCTCATCATTCTTAGTGCATCTTCATTAAAACGCTCATCAGCTTTACCAACTGCTTTTATAAGATGGTTTTCTAAATCTTGTAAACCACCGAATAAATCAATAATCTGGCCCTCATGAGTCATTGCTAATGCATTAATTGTAAAATCGCGACGTTTTAAATCCTCTTCTAATGAACGAACAAATTCAACATGGTCCGGACGTCTAAAATCTTGATAAGTTGATTCTGTCCTAAAAGTGGTGATTTCATAGCCTTCTCCATGATCTAAAACCATCACTGTCCCATGTTGAATGCCAGTATCAACTGTTTTATTAAATATTTCTTTAATTTCATTGGGATATGCACTAGTCGCAATATCAATATCATGAATAGGCAACTTTAAAATGGTATCCCGCACACTACCTCCAACAAAATAAGCTTCAAATCCAGCATCTTCAATGGCCGTAATCACTGGTTCTGCATTAATAAAATCATCCGCAAGATTAGAAACAATCATAAAATATTTTCCAATCCAACAAATAATTCTTCATATTGACCTATTTTTTCAACGGCTACGGCAACACCAGACATGAATGAAATGCGATCAAATGAATCTTGACGGATAGTTAAAGCCTCACCATTTCCACCAAATAATACTTGTTCATGCGCAACATATCCAGGCAATCGGACACTATGAATTTTCATACCTTCATAGTCAGCCCCTCTTGCGCCAGGTAATGTCTCTTTTTCGTCGGGATTTCCTTGAACTTTAGGTTTCCGAACTTTAGCAATCAATTTTGCGGTGTTCAAAGCAGTCCCACTTGGGGCATCCAATTTTTTATCATGATGCATTTCAATAATTTCAACATCAGGTAAATATTTAGCAGCTTGTTGTGCAAATTGCATCAATAACACAGCAGAAATCCCAAAGTTAGGTGCAATTAAGCCACCTAACTTTTCAGCTTTAGCCAGTTGCTTCAGTTCATTTATATTATCTTCTGATAAACCCGTTGTCCCAACAACGGGTGATATATGTTTTGAAATAGCGAATTTAACATTTTTTAAAACAGCGTTTGGAACAGTAAAATCAATCCAAACATCAGCTGCCACATTTATTTTTTCTAAATCGTTAAATATTGGTACATCATGTGTTTTATAGTCAGCAATTTCATTTATATTTTTTTCTGTAGCTGATGTACTGTAAACACCAACTAATTCAAATAATGGATTTTCTAAGATCATATTCGTTGTAGTGGTACCCATTCGTCCCTTAAATCCAGCGACCAAAACTTTAATCATAGTAATCCTCCTCTTTTAATTAATACAATCTAGTTTAACAGATTTATACTAGATTTAAAATGTTAGTCGCCAGACATTTATCGATAATATGGTATGATAATCAAAGGAACTTTACTTCAGGAGGTGAACCCAATTTTAAAAAATGAACGAATTAAATTAATAGATTTAATAATGATTGCTCTTGGGTGCTGTTTTTATGCATTTGGACTAGCAACTGTTAATATCACAAATCATCTGGCTGAAGGTGGTATTACCGGTGTAACCTTAATTTTACGTTATTGGTTTCACATTGATCCAGCCTATTCAACACTTGCAATTAATATTCCATTAATCATTATTGGTTACCGATTCTTAGGTAAGCGCTCATTAATTTACACTATTTATGGAACAATAATGTTATCAGCTTTTTTATGGATTTGGCAACGTGTCCCAATTCATATTGATGTGAATAATGATTTATTTTTAGCAGGTATACTTGCGGGTGCATTCGGTGGTTTGGGTTCTGGATTGGTTTATCGTTTTGGCGGTACAACTGGCGGTACGGATGTCGTTGCACGAATTTTAGAAAAAACACGTGGCATTCAAATGGGAAAAACAATTCTTGCGCTTGATGTCGCTGTACTAATTATATCACTCAGTTATTTGGACCTTAGACATATGATGTATACCCTATTAAGCTCATACGTTTTCTCAAGAATTGTCAATTTCACGCTTGAAGGCAGTTACTCCGGGCTTGGCATCTTAATTATTAGCAATCAGTATCAAATGATTACTAATGAAATTTGGTCCAAATTAGAAAGAGGCGTTAGCTATATTAATGGTGAGGGATCTTATTCTCACCAAGATAAAAAAATGATTTATATTGTCATAAACCGAAATGAACTTCATCAATTAAAAGAAATAATACAAACGCTAGATCCAAATGCATTTGTCTCGATTAGCAATGTTAATGAGGTATTAGGTCAAGGATTTAGTTATGATCGACAGAAAAAGAATAAAATAAGTCAGATTTTTAATAAATAACTTGTTTTGCGCACTGCGATTTTTGCAGTGCGTTTTCTTTTTAAATGCGTTATAGTTAAAGTAACTTATTATTTATTACTAAGGAGATTTTCCAAATGAATTATCCCTATAAACAAGCTTTTAATTTATCATTAAGGTCTCGTTCTTTATCTAAATCAACGATTTTAGAATATAATCACGATATTCATGATTTTTTTAATTACCTTCTCCATTTTAATATCACTTATCAAACCTCTAACAGTGTTGAAACGATTTTAGAAGAAGACATCCGACAGTATCTAGTCATGCTTCAAGACAAACGAGAAATTAAAAATTCAACATATACAAAGGTTTTATCACATTTGAATGGTTATTTTAAATACTTATTTGTTCATCAGATTAATACCCATATCCCAACTCTAATGTTAAAGGGTAAAAAAAATAGTAGCAGTTCTATTTTAACATTTGATTGGTTAGTAAACTTTGACTTCTATCTTTTAAATTCAGACATTAGTTATTATTCTCGACTTGTTTTATTAATGACACGACACTTCTATAAAATTTCAGAAATCTTACAACCTGGATTTTATCGTTCTTTTAAGCAGTTAATTTTCTCAGAGACAGAACAAATTTTTTTGAATCAGTTTGACATTTATATTCAACAACTACAAGATATGCAACAATCTGATGATTGCTTTTTAAAATTACGCAAAAATAATCAATCCCCCTTATTATCTTTACCTGGTCTACATAAATATCTAAAGAAAGATTTACACTTTATTGAACCTAATAGCTCACCAAGTTCGCTATACCAATCAGCTGTTTGCTTTTTTATTCTCACTAATAACACGGCACCAGATTCAGAACTTATGGCCAAATTAAGAATTGATCCAAGTTCACTTTTATACTATCGTCATTTAATAATTAAACAGAACTTAACTATTTAAACGTATTAAAAAAGGAATTAGGAAAATCCTAATTCCTTTTCAAAACATAAATTTTGGCCAATTTTTTCTACGAATCGATAATCATTTCTTTTGGCCACTTGTGCACTCTTTTTATTATTCAAGTTTAAAATTATTTTCAAATTTTTAATTTCATAATCTCTATGAGCCAATTCTTCAAGCATCCTCAACGCCACCGATACAGTCCCTTTCCCAACGGCGTCTTTATCTAGCCAATAGCCGACTTCAGCTGTTCTCTCTAAATAATTTATCTCATGTAAATCAATCATACCAATGATATCTCCACTGATTTTTATAACGAATGTTAATTTAGTTTTATCTTGAAGTGATTTACGTAAAAAATTAATTTCATCAGCACTAGATTTCATAAATTCTACCCAAGGAAGCCATTGGGTTAGTTCAAACCGACTATGAACAATTAAATTAAATATTTCATCACTATCTTCTAATTTTGGCGTAACTAAATGAATCTTTGCCATTTTAATCACTCCCTTCAACCAAATAGATACACTAAAAAAAGATAGCTCATACCCTTCATATTGGTATAACTATCTTTTTCTAATTTAATAATTTGCATCATTTTGAATGTCGATAATTTCTTGATCATCAGGAACAAGTGCTAAATAATGCTTGATTGCATCTTGTAATTCTTCTTGTCGCCCATTTTCTCTAAAGACAAATATAACAGATCTTAAAAAATCAGGTTGATTAGTAAAATATGGATAGGCTTCTAAATAATTTTCTTCAGCTTTTTCATAATCTTCAAGCCTTTCATACGAAATTGCCAAATTCCAAAATATTTGTGGATCCACATCGCCATCACTTTTTATATCTTCTAACAATTTTATATCTTCATCATCACGTTCTTGCTTAACTAATAAGTTACTTAATTGAAGTAATATTCCCGTATTATCCGGATTAACAGCAATTGCTTTATTCAAATATTTTTCTGCTTGCTTTTCATCATCCAATTTTAAGGCAACAACAGCTGCTTGTTCATATAACGTATCATTTACCTCATCAACTGCTAAACCTTCTTGGTAGACAAGTAACGCATCATTCAATCGATTCTCGCTTGTCAGTGCTTGCCCAAGAATTGGATATAGTGACGTGTATGAAGGATCTTCTTCTTTCAAATCATAAAGAATATCAATTGCTTTTTGTTGATCATTTAATTGTAAATACGTTAATCCCATTTGTAATTTAGTATCAGAATCCATATTTTCTAAATGAATCTGTTCCAAATAAGCCATTGCTCTTTCAAATTGACCACTATTTGCGTAACTAACGCCTAATCTTTGAACGAGGTTAACTTGCGAAAGCTCAGTTTGACCTGCCTTAATTAATTCAAGATAAAACCCAATTGCCTGACTAAACTGTTTCGTATTGAAATATAATTCACCTAAAGCAAATTGAATAACTTCCTCATCTGGTGCTAATTTATATGCCGTCAATAATTTATTTTCACTAACTTCAAACATACCTTGCGTTTGGTACAAATCAGCCGCAACCATAAGAGATTGTAGGTATGCATCTGAATCTTCATCAATTTCTGACAAATAATTAAGTGCCTCATCAGATTTGCCTTCACTAATCGCAATATCTGCTAAGAATGTTCTTAATGTGTCTTCTTCTGGATATTTTTCCAACAATCTTTCATAAGTACGCTTAGATTGCGCTAAGAAGCCTAAACTATACAGTTCTTCAGCCAAACTAAACAAGGTTGCATCATTATCTTTTCTCAATGCTTTAGCAAATTCTTTCATTGCTTCATCAATTTGGCCCTCGTCCAAATAGTCCAACATAATTTCTGAATGTGTCATTACATAACTTCCCTTCCTTAATTAAATCAATATGGATCAGTTTAATCTATCATGCAGACAATAGCCAGTAATCTCTTACCTGGCTATTGTCTATAAAATAAATTATAGAATGAAAAAGCTAGTACAAAATGAATTGTACTAGCTTTTTCTAAGTCTTATTTAACAGAATCCTTTAAAGCTTTACCTGGTTTAAATGCAGGTACTTTACTTGCAGGAATTTGAATTTCTTCACCTGTTTGTGGGTTACGACCTTTACGAGCAGCGCGTTCGCGTACTTCAAAGTTACCGAAACCGATTAATTGAACTTTTTCGCCTGTAGCTAACGTGCTTTGGATTGAACCAAATACAGCGTCAACTGCGACAGTAGCATCTTTTTTCGTCAATCCTGTTTCTTTTGCAACATTTTCGATTAATTGTGCTTTGTTTGCCATAATGTTTCACCTCCCCTAAAATATATCTGAATATCTAAAGAGATATTCAGCCGTTATTATTTTAACTAAATAATAATAACAGAACCAGAGATTACTCTACTAATTCTTTATTTAAGATACCATACAAAACGTATGACATCAAGGTATTTAGCCACTTTAGAAGAAAAAAAGATATAATGATAGCGTTTTATCAATTGGAATTTATTTTCTTCTTCTTTCAATGACATGAATTGGTGTTCCTTCAAAATCAAATGATGTTCTTATTTGATTTTCTAAGAAACGTTCATATGAAAAATGCATTAAATCAGTATCATTAACAAATACAACAAACGTAGGTGGTTGTATTGCTACCTGTGTTGCGTAGTAAATTCTTAATCGTTTACCATTATCCGTTGGTGTTGGATTATGAGCAACAGCATCCATGATGACATCATTCAAGACTGAAGATGTAATACGACGACTATGATTCTCATTCACATGTTTAATTAACGCTGGTATCTTAGTTAAACGTTGTTGTGTAATAGCTGACACGAAAATGATGGGCGCATAACTTAGATAAGCAAACTCTTGACGAATGTTTGCTTCAAAATCAGAAAGTGAATGATTATCTTTTTCAAGTGTATCCCATTTATTAACAACGATAATAATACCACGACCTGCTTCATGAGCATATCCAGCCACTCTCTTATCTTGTTCCCGAATACCTTCTTCAGCATTCAACACGACCAAGACAACATCAGAACGATCAATCGCCCGCATAGCACGTAGGACAGAATACTTTTCAGTATTTTCATAAACTTTCCCACGTTTTCTAATACCAGCCGTATCAATCATTGAGAACATATCGCCCTCTTCCGAATCGAAAGCTGTATCAATTGCATCACGCGTTGTCCCTTCGATAGGTGAAACAATGACTCGATTTTCACCTAATATCGCATTCACTAACGAAGATTTACCAACGTTAGGACGACCAATCAAACTAAATTTAATTCGACTATCATCTTCATCAGGAATATTCTCAGGGAATTTTTTTGTAATTTCATCCAACAAATCACCGACACCAAGTCCATGACTTCCAGAAAGTGGGAATGGTTCCCCAAATCCCAGTGAATAAAAATCAAAAATATCTTGTCGTGATTCTGGATTATCAACCTTATTAACGGCTAAAATTACCGGTTTATCAGAACGATATAAAATTTTAGCAACTTTTTCATCAGCATCAGTTACACCTTCTTTTACACTTACAAGAAAAACAATCACATCAGCTTCATCAATCGCAATTTGTGCTTGTTCAGTGATTTGTGTTAAAAAAGGTTCATCACCAATATCAATACCACCAGTATCAATTAAACTAAATTTCTGCGCTAACCACTCACTATGCGCATAAATACGATCTCGTGTAACACCGGGCGTATCTTCAACAATCGAAATTCGTTCACCCGCTATTCTATTAAAAACTGTAGACTTTCCAACATTAGGACGTCCAACAATTGCTACAACAGGATTTGCCATAGACGATAACCTCACTCTCTAAAAATCTTTTGTAATAATAAAAACGACTGAACCACAGTTCAGTCGTTACTTAAAAATAATATTTTAATTATTTGTTAGTATCTGCATCTTCTAATGCCTTACCTAAAATATCACCAAGTGTGAAACCAGTACTTTCTTCTGGCATACCACTCATTGTTGATTTAGAAGCTTTAGCTTTTGGTGCAGCTTTTTTAACTGTTTTTTTCTTTTCTGGTTTTTCTTCTGTTGCTGGTTTTTCTTCAAGTGCTTTAATTGATAAAGCTAAACGATGTTCTGCTGGATGTACTTCAAGGACTTTAACTTGAACGGCTTGACCAGTTTTTAGAACTTCACCTGGTGTTGCAATATGTGTGTAAGAAATTTGTGAAATATGAACTAATCCTTCAATTCCAGGCATAACTTCAACAAATGCACCAAATGTCGTCAAACGTTTAACAGTACCATCTAAGACGTCATCAACATGAATATCGTTTTCAACATTATCCCATGGTTGAGGTAATGTTTGTTTGATTGACAATGAGATACGGTTCTTATCTAAATCAATTGCCAATACTTTAACTTTAACTTCTTCGCCAACTGATAAAACATCTTCAGCTTTAGAAATACGGTTGTATGAAATTTCTGAAATATGAACAAGTCCATCAATGCCACCAAGGTCAACGAATGCACCAAAGTTTGTTAGACGAGCAACTGTTCCTGTTACAATTTCACCAACTGTTAATGTTTTAAGTGTTTCAGCTTTTTGAGCATCTCTTTGAGCTTTAACAATAGCTTTATGTGACAAGATTAATCTATTTTCAGTTGGATCAATTTCAATAATCTTGAAATCTAATGTTTGATGATTGTATTTTGATAAATCTTCAACAAAACGATCATCAATCATTGAAGCAGGTACGAAACCACGGACACCAGCATCAGCAACTAATCCACCTTTAACAACTTGTGTAACTGTTGCTTCAATTGTAGCATCGTCATCAGCCAATTTTTGTAAGTCATTCCAAACTTCACGTTCAGCAATTCTTCTTTGTGATAGTAAGTAACTACCACCTTCCTTATCTCCACCAATACTTGAGATAACGACTAAATCCATAACGTCACCAATTTTGACAACGTCTTCTGTTTCTTCGCCAGCTTTAAGTGCTAGTTCTTTTGCTGGAACGACACCTTCAACACCGGCGCCTTCAATACCAACAATGACTTGTTTAGCATCATCAATCGCTAAAACTTCACCTTTTATAACAGAACCAACCTTAACTTCAATTACACTATTTAGTGCTTCTAGTAAATCATTATTTTCTTCAATATTACTCATGGACAATGTCCTCCTTAGCGAATAAACTCTATTTATTATTTTAGCTGAAATGAAGAGTAATTACTAGTGCTAATACTCAACTTTCATATTTTATTTCATTATTTGTTGATTATTTCCATTATTTTTTGTACAACAGCCTCAATATCCATTGAAGTTGTATCTACAAGTATAGCATCTTTAGCTTGAACAAGTGGCGAAATTTCACGAGTAGAGTCTTTTCGATCTCGTTCAGCTATTTCAAATTCTAGGACATCAAGTGTTGTATCAATACCTTTAACTTGATTTTCTTTAAATCGACGAAGTGCTCGCTCTTTAACACTAGCAATTAAAAAAATCTTAACTTCAGCATTTGGTAAGACAGTTGTCCCAATATCACGGCCATCCATAACGATAGAACCATTTTCAGCGATTTCTTGTTGCCTTTTCACCAGTTCTTGCCGGACACCTTCTTGCGCAGCAACTGTTGAAACATTATTTGTCACCTCAGGTTGGCGAATAGCTTGTGTAATATCTTGATCATTTATAAAAACCAATTGTTCCGGATCAGCTGGTTTAAAAGTGATTGTTGTCTCTTTTAATAAACGAACTAATCTATCATCATTATCAAGCGCAATCTTCTTTGACATCGCTTCAAAAGTAATTGCTCGATACATTGCCCCTGTATCACAATAGACATAGTTTAATTTTTTGGCAACCAATTTAGCAACAGTACTTTTCCCTGCTGATGCTGGGCCATCGATTGCAACTTGAATATTATTTTTCATCTGGCTAATTCCTCCATAAAAATATGGATTGATATTTAATCAATCCATATCTATTATTTAACTCTTAATTTTTGTCCTGCAGTAATTGCTGAATCAGCAGTTAAGCCAGGATTCAATTGCAAAAGGCCACTTACACTTAAACCATTATTTACCGCAACACGATATAACCCTTGTCCTGCTTCAACAGTCACATATGATTTTGAAGATGTGCTTGAAGAACTTGCTGAACTTGTACTAGATGCAGATTCAGAAATTGCTTTAGCTTTCGATTCTTCCTTTGCTTTTGATTCAGCTTTTACCTTTGCTCTTGATTCTGAGCTAGCCTTAGCCTTTGATTCAGAACTTACTTTGGCTTTCGATTCTGATTTGGCTTTGGAATTAGAATTAGATTTAGATTTGGAACTTGTTACATTATCCGTCTTAGTTACTGTCTTCTTGCTTGAAGAACGCTCACTAGTTGTTGCATCTGATGGTTGATAAACTTTATTACTTTCAACAATATAAAACCCAATTGTTCCGATAATAATAGCAACAAAAACAACTAGTAACCCCGTAGTTAATAACGAACTATTCTTACTTTTGCGCCTATTTGCTGATCGAGAATAATTCCCATCATCGTCTCTATCATCTTCAAACGACTTTTCCCAAGGCTTTTTCTCTGAATTATCTTTTTTATCACTCAATTTTCAATCCTCCTAAAAACAATTATCATTATTTTACCATAACAATCCAAATTATTCTCAAGATAATTGAAACAATTTAGAAATAATCGTATCTGTTGCTTGAATTAGTCGTTTATTATCAATTTTATCGTTCTTTTTTTCTAATCCAATTTGCTGAAGGATAGACTCATTAAAAATGATTGAGCAACACGCTTCATTGTGTGCCACTACTTTTGATTCTCCAAAATGCTTCAAAATTTGTTGCTTTCGACATTGGCTAGAATCAATAAACGTTACCATATCTTGCAATCCTAGTTCTTTTTCCATTTTTCTTTGTTTAAAAAGCAATTGGACTTTTTCAACTGAATCGTGATTTTCATAATAATAATCCAACAGTTTACCTTTTTCTTCCCCAAGCCCTACTAATTCTTTATGTTTTTTAAAATAAGTTCTAATAAAATCAGTATCTGGAATTGTTAAATCAATCAACCCTCTTTGCAAGAACAGATCATTAGCCTGTGAAAAAATAATTGCTATACTTTGCTGACCATCTCGGCCGGCTCGACCAAACTCCTGAACGTAGCTTTCAAAATCAGCAGGCATATGATAATGGATGACATATCTAATATCCTTTTTATTGATACCCATACCAAAAGCACTTGTCGCACAGATAACATCAATTTGATTCGTCATAAACTGCTGCTGTACCGTATATCTCGCCATATCTGTCAAATCTGCATGATAAGGTTCTGATTTTAATCCAGTTTGTTTATTTATCAAGTCAGATATTTCATTAGCTTTCTTCTTACTTGAAAAATAAACAATACCAACACCCTCGATTTTATTTAATAATTGTATTAATTGCTCATTTTTTTCAAGCTCATTAGCCACTTTTATGACACTTAAAAAAATATTATCTCGATTAACCGACTTAATAACTTTATAAAAATGCCGATTTGCTGTTTTTAATTGTCCCACAATATCATCTTGAATTTGTGGGGTAGCCGTGGCTGTCAGCGCTAATACGCGAGGTGAACCAAGTTCAGTAATCGCATGATTCAAATTTAAATAATCAGGTCTAAAATCGGGTCCCCAAGTTGAAATACAATGCGCTTCATCCACGACGAACAAAGAAACATCAATCTTTTTAAGCACATTTATAATCTCAGTTTGACTTAACATTTCAGGAGATAAATACACAAACTTATAAGATTGAATATTTTTTAACACGTATTTTTTTTCAGAATAACTCAATAGCGATGTTAGGCCAATAGCCGTCTCATTACCGCGAAAATTAAATTGACTGACTTGATCCTGAATTAATGATAATAATGGCGAGACAATAACCGTTGTTCCATTCATAAGATACCCAGCTAATTGATAACATAATGATTTTCCAGTCCCCGTAGGCAATATTGATAATGTATCTTGCCCTGAGAGAATTGTTTCAATTGTTTCTTCCTGACCCATCATAAACGAATCAAATCCAAAATATTCAGTTAATTTTTCTTTTAAGTTAATTTTGGTCATTCTGTTTTGCTCCTATAAATTTGATACAAACGATAATTAAAAAAAGTCATATCAGGTAACTGATTTTGTATTTTTTGAAAAGGTAATCGGTCAATATTTTTTCCCATTACCTCAGTTAAATCATCACTTATTTTTTTAGTTAAAAAAATATCGAACGGAAATACATCGCTAAGCATCGCTAGTTCAAGCAAATGCTCATTAATTGTACTTTTTTTTAAATTTCTTCTTCTAGCAATATCATCAATAGATAACCCCATATCAACTAATCTCATCGTATCTTTTGCACTTTCAGAAATAATTCCCGTTTTACGAACCAGTTGTACCAACTCTTTAAATACACTTTGTTTCTGTTGCTCAACCCAACTCGCAAAAAAGTTCATTGTATCTCGATAAATTAATTGAATCTCTATTTCTGAAAGCTCCAACTCAATCGCCAATTGTTGATCAGTTAATCCATTAAGTTGGTGTCCTATTAATTTATTCATAAAAATTAATTCAGCATTCACATCGATTTTCTGAATAAACAAATGTAATTCTGAATTAACTTGCTCAGCTAACTTTTTTTTGTCATTCTTTGAAAACCATTTTTTAATATTAAATTTAGTTAATTCAGATGTCACTATTGGATAATAATGTCGGTTAGCAAAACTAAGTTCAGACACAACTTGAATTGCTAAAATACAAGTTTCTGTCCATTCTTTAAATTTATATTGACTCATTAATTCAGGAAATTTAATTTGATATAACTCTCGTGTTAATTTTTTTTGTCGATTTACGCCTTGTACTGTTAACCAGACCTGCCCATCACTTTCTTCAAGAAAGTGATTTTGTTGTAATTTAGACAGACCTACTCGAAATCGTTCATTTGAAAATCGAGGTGCCATACCAAAATAATCTAATAATCCGTAACGCATACCCCAATATATGTTGGAGACTGTATTACGACCTATGATGATGCTATAAATCACGTTAGATCGTCGACGTTCTTTTTGAAACATCTGTAAAAGATAATCTTCAATCATAAATTTCCACCCTTTTAAACCAAAATGAGGAAGAATCCTTTAAGAATTCTTCCTCATCATTATACTATACTTATTTATATTTTTTATTATTTACCTGAACCCATTCATACATTCTGCGATATAAAATACTGAATAACCCAACGACTAAAATACCTTTTATGATGTTAAAAGGAACAATCCCAAGAATTACGTATTTAGATACTGACATGCCTATATTCATACCAATAACATTTAAATACACTGGTAAAATCACGAAATAATTCGCGATAGACAACGCAGCGGTTAAAACCAGCGTACTTATCAAGATAGCCAGAATACTCTTACCAATTGTCGGTTTAGCGCTGTTACGCCCCTTAAGAATATAATAGGTTGGAAAAGAAACTGCCATTGATGCCAAAAAATTAGTTCCAACACCTATCAAACTAGCAATATCCGTTCCAGTTGAAACAAGATATAATAATGAACGAACCACGGCAACCATCGTACCACCTAAAGGACCTAAAATAAAAAATCCAATTAAAATAGGTAAATCACTAAAATCGATTTTTAAATACGGAATTAATGGAATTACCGGAAAAGAAAAAAACATTAATACATACGAAATTGCAGCCAAAAATGCTGTAATCACAACTCTAAAAATTGATGATTGTTTCATGCTAGAGAACCCCCTGGAAGGCCATCTTCAATGAAGAACCTTTTAAATAAATAAAAAAATGAACACTATTAATCAACAAAGATTAACAGAGTTCATTTGAAATTACTTACTCAAATAAGCCCTATCTTCTTTATCCAGACTTTAACTGTCGATACTGGAATTTCACCAGTCCAGCCACATATATCATGTGGGTCGCGGACTATAACCGCCGGTCGGGAATTTCACCCTGCCCCTGAAGACGAACCAAATATTTTATTACGTTATTGAATATAACATATGCAAAAATGAGTTACAACTATTTACGATCAGCGATACTCTTCAATGCATGAACCTCTTCTTCAGATAGTTCACGATATTGACTTGAAGTTAAGCCATATAAATCTAAGAAACCATAAGTTTCACGTTTTAATTTTTCAACGGGATGACCAACCTCTGCTAACATATTCTTAACTTGATGATTTCGACCTTCATGAATTGTTAAAGAAATGATTGCCTTTTGCTTATTTTTATCTGCAGAAATAATTTTTGAGTGAGCGGGTGCCGTTTTTTTACCATCAATAACAATGCCTTGACGTAAAGCTTTTAAATCATCATTTGATGGAATACCATTCACTTTTGCAACATAAGTCTTATCTATTTTATATTTTGGATGAGTCATTTTATTAGCTAATTCACCATCATTTGTCATTAACAATAATCCAGAAGTATCATAGTCCAATCGGCCAACAGGATAAATTCTTTCTCTTACACCTGGAAAATAATCTGTCACAACCTTACGATCTTTATCATCTTTAACCGCTGAGATAACCCCTCTTGGTTTATAGAACAAATAATATACTAATGGCTCTTCATTCAGGCGAATCCCATCAACTTCAATTTTATCTTCACTTGTCACCTTGATACCTAACTCATCTGCAACTTTACCATTTACTTTGACGTGACCTTCTGAAATCATTTTTTCAGATTGTCTTCTCGATGCAACACCTGCTTGTGCCATAACTTTTTGTAATCTTTCTGCCTCTGCCATATTATTCCTCATCTTCTTGTAATTTTTCGTTAAAACTATCCCAAAACAGCTGACCCACTTCCACATTAAACTTCTGATTTTCATCAATTTCTGGAAGTTCTTTAAGGCTTGTCAATCCAAAATAGTTTAGAAATTGTATTGTTGTTTTATATAAAATAGGTCTCCCTGGTACATCAAGACGCCCACTTTCACTAACTAAATTTAGGGCAACCAACTTTTGCAATGATCCCGAACTCTGAACGCCTCGAATATCATCAACTATAAGTCGTGTCACAGGTTGCTTATAAGCAATAATAGCTAGTGTTTCTAGTGCTGCAGCAGAAAGTCTCCTTGAATTAGGATTATCAAAATAATCTTTGATTAAATTAGCCAAATCTTTTTTTGTCACTAATTGATAAAAATCATTATATTGAATTAATTCTAATCCAGAATCGACATCATTTATATATTTAATCGCTAATTTTTCGAGTTGCTCTTTAACTGCTGATTTCATTAAACCAGTCAATCTGGCTATTTCTGATAAAGATATGCCTTGATCCCCACTTACAAATAAAAGTCCTTCAATATTTGCTAAATGACTCACTTTCATACCTCCCTAATACAAACCTATGGTTCAATTTTTAAAATTTGAATATTCTCATGACTATTAACTTGTTTTAATTCAATCTGATTCAGTTTTGAAAGCTCTAATATCGCCAAAAAAGTAATAACAATTTCATCAACCCTCATTGAATCTTCGAAAAGATCATCAAATGTTAATCTACCAATCGAATTTGTCACAATTCGTTCAATTTCTAAGATTTTATCAGTAAGTGAAAATTGTTGTACATTAATTTTCTTTTCAACTGACTGCTGATTAACTTGTTTCACAAGGACCCTTTTAAAAGCATTCTGAAGTGATTCTAAATCCAAGCCAGGAATATCAAGTTGCTGATTAACAAAATCATTTTTAGGAACACGACTCTGTTCTTTAGAAAAATAATTTGCTCGATTACTTGCTTTGACACCCAACTCACCAGCTGCATCTTTAAAAATTTGATAATCAATTAATTGCTTAACTAAGTCAGATCTCGGATCAATTTGTATTTCTTCTATCTCGGAAACCTCAACTGGTAATAACATTTGACTTTTAATTTTCATTAAAGTTGATGCCATTACTAAATATTGACCAATCACCTCTAAAGACATCTTTTCAGCATGATTAATAATTGATAAATAATAATCTGTTATTTCCGAAATTTGAATATCATAAATATCCATCTCAGAATCCTTAATTAAATGTAACAACAAATCAAGTGGTCCTTCGAATGAAGCTAACTTAAGTGTGACATCACTAATTGCTTCAATATTTTGGCTCATTTTTTTGTATTTCCCATTTTTCAATTAATTTTGTTGTATCAATTGTGCCCATAATTTTCTTATCAGGATATAGCGCTAAAACAGCGTCTAAAATTAAAAAACTAACTTTTTTATGTCTTTCATCTGGACTCAATGAAATAGCACGCACTACCACAACATTACCATCATTTTCAATACCCACTATGCCAGTGAAATTACCATCTGCATTTTTCCAAAGATATAAGACACGAGTATCTGAATCTTGATAACCGCTAATTGCCGAATTAATTCTAGTAACATCTTTCAAATCAGGAATGAATGACAACAAGCCCATCGCAATTTTTTCATAATCATTCTTATACTTAATAAGCATTAGCGTTCTCCTCTATACACGACATTTTTACGGCATCTATTATCATTCGAATCTTAGAAATTGATAATAGTTATGTCAAATCCGTGGTTTATTCTTTTGATTTTCTCTGACAATTCATACAGATTCCATGAAAAGTTAACCTATGATCCGTCACTAAAAAATGAAATTGTTGCGTAACCAATCTTTCAACATCCTCTAATAAATCTTCATGAATTTCTTCAATTGAACCACATTGCGTACACAAAAGATGATGATGAAAATGTTGTTTATCATTTATTGTTAAATCATATCTAGCCATACCATCTTCAAAAGCTATTTTATCAATGATATTTAATTCGACCAATACATCTAACGTTCGATAGACTGTTGCTAATCCAATCTCAGATGATACTTTTTTAACCAAAACAAAAATTTCTTCTGGGCTAAGATGTTCATTCGAATGTTCAAAAATAACAGATATAATAGCCTGACGCTGAGGTGTCAATTTAAAGTTAGACTGGTGAATTTTATTTTCAATTAATTTAATTTGTTGTGCCTTATCCACCAGAATCCCTCGCTATCTATTAATTATCTATATCGTCAACTGATTCCTCAGCCTTATCTTCAAGTTCCTCAGGCATTTTTATTAAAATAAGTTCGCCATCTTCTTGTTTAACATAACGTCCCTTTAATAAATGACCAACTGCTCTTTTAAATTGACCTTTACTAATACCAAAATATTCTTTAATATCGTCTGGATTACTCTTATCAGTAAAGGGCAATTTTTGTTCATCATTATGGCTTAACGCAGCAACTAACATTGCTGCATCGTCACTAATTGCTTCATACGCGCGTGGCTTAATAGATAAATTAATTGTCCCATCCGTTCTAATCCCAATTACTCGGCCATCTAACACTTGCCCTAATCGAGGTTCATTAAAACGTTCAGATGGATGAATAAATCCTAGATAATCATCATCAGTAATGACAAATGTCCCAATCATTTTTAAACGAATAACTGTAAATGTCATATTTTGATTTTTTAATGAATCATCAGGTTTTTTAGCAATTTCACGGAACATCTCTTCATCCGCAACATCACCCCAAATACGATCCTTAGAATCAATTTTAAGTCCGACCATTAATCGATCCCCAGCCTTTGGCCAAAGTGATCGCATTTCTGGTAAATCATCTAACGATACGACTACATCTTTATCTGGTAACCCAATATCAACGAAAACACCTAAATCTCTTCTGACTTTGACAACGTCACCAAAAGCATATTGATCAATACCAGCTCTAGGAATCGTTGTTGATAAACTTAAATCATGGTCTTCATTCTCATAAACAAATCCTTTGACCATCGACCCATTTGTTAATTGACTATTTTTTTCGTCTTTTAATAAATGCATTGTCATACCATCTTTTTGTACTAAAAACTCTGTATCATTCTCATCAGTTACCATTGCAGTTACTACTTGTCCCATTATTGAGCTCATTTATTTCTCCATTTCAAAAAACAACATTATTTATTTTATATCTAACTTATCCGCGCTTGTAAAATTATCATATACTTATATTTTACCTGATATTAGGTTTAATAGCCACTTGAATAGAAATATCGTGTAATAAAGGCTCTACAATATTTGTTGTTGGTGATAGAAAATCTATCACTGGCGGCAATTTTTTTATATAATAATACAAAAAAGGGAACTTCGTTTCCTTTAATGGCCAGCCAGCCCAAAAGAAAGAGGTTCCCT
>NZ_JBSOLI010000003.1:0-2269 GCF_054941065.1 Dellaglioa sp. BT-FLS60 | reverse complement strand
TAATGGATTTGGATAAACCGTACCCAAAAGTCTTATGGCTTTTGGGTCTTTTTTTGTCATTATACAAAAAAACTGTTATTAGTAATAGAATTAATTTCTATTACCAACAACAGATATTGTAGACCCTGTTTTCGTTCTATTACATCGTTATTAATAATTAATTATGTCCACATAAACGTCCATTTTGGCAATCATTTACATTTTCACAAAGAAATTAAAATAATGATTAAGTCACTATAAGCTTACTTATTAGCCTTCATTCTCACCTAATTGAGATATTTCTGAAGCCACTTAATATAGTACTTCTCTCGATCAATTGCATGGTCCAATATCAAATAATGCCCATATTGTTTATTAATCTCATCTTCTGAGAAAAAAATTAATTTCATTCTTTCTTCAAGATGATTTAACTTAGCTAAATGTAGTTGCGATTGTTCAAGCAACATTGATTGCAAGCGCGCATCATCTTTATTTTTAATAAAATAAAGTTTCAATACGAATTCATCTTTAAATGGCTTTAATTCATCAATGTCTGACATTAACCAGTCCATCAGCTTTTCTTCACCTTGTGGTGTAATATGATAGATTTTCTTTTCTAACTTAGTCCCCGATATTTCAACTTTATGCGTGATATAATCGACTTTTTCCATCGTTTGAAGTGTTGGATAAATTTGACTATGCCCTGCTTGCCAAAATTCCCCAATCTCTGTCGTAAACGCTTTTGTGATGTCATACCCAGACAATGGTTCTTGATTCAATAATCCCAAAATAATATATTGTAGTTTATTTTTTTTTGCCATTTACTCTCCTCAACTTGACTTTCAATACTTATCAGTATACTATAATCAAGTAAACAAAAACATGTAAATTTTTACATGTTAAAAAACACTTTAAAAGGAGAACATTAATTATGGCAAATACAGAAAAAAAATTCAAAACATTAGACGATTTCTTAGGTACACATTTTATATACACTTACGATAACGGTTGGGAATACGAATGGTACGCTAAAAATGATCATACAGTTGATTACCGTATCCATGGTGGCATGGTTGCTGGACGTTGGGTAACTGATCAAGAAGCTCACATCGTTATGCTTACTGAAGGTATCTACAAGATTGCTTGGACAGAACCTACTGGTACTGATGTTGCCTTAGACTTCTTACCAAACGAAATGAAAATAAATGGTACAATCTTCTTCCCTAAATGGGTTCAAGAACATCCTGAAATCACAGTTACTTACCAAAATGACCATATCGCTTTGATGGAAGAATCTCGTGAAAAATACGAAACATATCCTAAATTAGTGGTTCCAGAATTCGCTACAATTACTTACATTGGCGATGCTGGTCAAAATAACGAAGATGTTATTAACCAAGAACCATACGCTGGTATGCCAGATGATATCCGTAATGGTAAATACTATGACGAAAACTACAAAATGATCAAAAAGAACTAATTTAATCCAAATAAAAATCGTCTGAACTTTTAAAAGTTCAGACGATTTTTTTGTCAGTATACAAAAAAATAAAAGCCATAAGATTTTTTGGCATGGGTTCATCCAGACTCATTATTGTTCAACCACCACAGATGAATTAATAAGAAAGAAGAAATCTTCGGACTACCAACTTCATTAGTTTCTAAAGTAAACTTAGAATTCACAATAGTAAGCTCTTCACAATTATCATTTTAAATAAGTTATAACACTATAATTTTTTTGACAGCGCTTACTCACTTGCGTTATATTGGTTATGAAGGAGGTCTTAATATGCTATATATATTTGGCTTT
The DNA here is from genome assembly GCF_054941065.1 of Dellaglioa sp. BT-FLS60. Taxonomy (NCBI): domain Bacteria; kingdom Bacillati; phylum Bacillota; class Bacilli; order Lactobacillales; family Lactobacillaceae; genus Dellaglioa; species Dellaglioa sp. BT-FLS60. Next base: position 480 of record NZ_JBSOLI010000003.1, on the reverse strand, counting down.
ATTTTCATATTAATTGCTATCTGGCAACTAGTTCTGACTTGGAAAACTTTCACAAAACTTAAAAAGGAAGGCACCAAAGATACCTCATCCTTTATTATGTTAGCCTTATCGAATAGTCTATTATTTGCTATTGTTTTCTTACTTGTTGGAGTTGGCTGTCTTTTTTTCAAAGGCTATTTCTAAAAAATTAATTTAAATAGAAACTAAAATGAAAGGTTCCAAGAACGTTAGTCAAAATCTAACTGACTTGGAGCCTTTTGTCTAAATATTCTTTTAAATTAAAGCAGGTATTTTATATTAAAATATTTTATAACCTTAAAATCAATACAAAAAAAAGGCCTAATCATTAAAATGAGGGTCTACAATATCTGTTGTTGGTAATAGAAATTAATTCTATTACTAATAACAGTTTTTTTGTATAATGACAAAAAAAGACCCAAAAGCCATAAGACTTTTGGGTACGGTTTATCCAAATCCATT
>NZ_JBSOLI010000025.1:0-43497 GCF_054941065.1 Dellaglioa sp. BT-FLS60 | reverse complement strand
TAATGGATTTGGATAAACCGTACCCAAAAGTCTTATGGCTTTTGGGTCTTTTTTTGTCATTATACAAAAAAACTGTTATTAGTAATAGAATTAATTTCTATTACCAACAACAGATATTGTAGACCCTTTAAAAGTAAGACTAAAGCGTTATTTGGATGAAAATTCAAATAACGCTTTTTTTATTTAATAAGGATAGCATTTAATGTAGACCAATATATTAATTGTTGACAAAATAATTCTAGAAAGGTATATTATTAGATATTGGTAAGGGTTACTTGTTAATTAAACGTCTATACCAATTTTAATTAATATCTAAAAATACATTTAAAAAGGTGATATAAACTATGTGTGGAATTGTTGGCGTAACGGGAAAAACAAATACGGTTGAAATTTTAATTAATGGGTTAGAAAAATTGGAATACCGAGGATATGATTCAGCTGGTATTTTTGTAGATAATCAAACGGGTGAAGATTACCTTGTTAAAGAAGCTGGACGAATTTCAAATTTAAAAGCAGCAATTGGTAATGATGTTCATGGGACTGCCGGAATTGGGCACACACGCTGGGCTACTCATGGTGTACCAAGTAAATTTAACGCACATCCTCATGTTTCTGAAGATGGTCGCTTTTACCTTGTGCATAATGGTGTTATTACTAATTTTTCTGAATTAAAAGCACAATATTTAGCAGATGTTAATTTTGTTAGTGAAACAGATACAGAAGTTGTCGTTCAATTAATCGGCTACTTTGCAAATAAAGAAAATTTAACGGCTAAACAGGCTTTCAAAAAAGTTTTATCTTTACTTGAAGGGTCATCATATGCATTCTTAATGATGGATCGTGAAGAACCAGAAACTTTGTTTGTAGCTAAAAATAAAAGTCCTTTATTAATTGGTGTTGGTGATGGCTTTAACGTTGTCTGCAGTGATGCAATGGCTATGTTGAAAGAAACACATGATTTCATCGAATTAATGGATGGCGAAATGGTCATTGTTAAACCAAATTCTATTGAAATTGAAAATAAAAATGGCGAAGCTGTTTCACGTGATTCATACCATGTAGAAATGGATGATAGTGATTCAGAAAAGGGTGCATACCCATTTTATATGTTAAAAGAAATTGATGAACAACCAGCTGTTATGCGTCGTTTATTGAGTGAATATGTTGAAAATGAAGAAACTGTTAAAATTGATGACAACATTTTGAAGGCAATGAAAGCTGCTGACCGTCTCTATATTGTTGCTGCAGGGACAAGTTACCATGCTGGACTAGTTGGAAAAGAATTGTTTGAAGGCTTGGCTAATGTACCAACGGAAGTTCACGTTGCTTCAGAATTTGGTTACCACATGCCATTACTTTCAGAAAAGCCATTCTTTATTTTCTTATCACAAAGTGGCGAAACGGCTGATAGTCGTCAAGTTCTTGTAAAAGTTAATGAGATGATGTACCCAAGTCTAACGATTACAAATTCAGCAAATTCAACACTTTCTCGTGAAGCAACATACACATTGTTGTTGCATGCGGGTCCTGAAATTGCGGTTGCATCAACGAAAGCTTATACGGCTCAAATTGCGGTTGAAGCCCTTTTGGCAAAAGCATTAGGAACTGTAACAGGACAAGCTAAAGCAATTAATTTTGATGTTTATCATGAATTAACAACAGTTGCTAATGCAATGCAAGCAATGGTTGATGATAAAGAATCAATTAATGATTTAGCAAAAGAATTCTTAAGTGAGACGCGTAATGCATTTTACATTGGACGTGGTATCGATTATGATGTTTCAATTGAAGCGGCATTAAAATTAAAAGAAGTTTCATATGTTCAAACTGAAGGATTTGCATCTGGTGAGTTAAAACATGGAACAATTGCCTTAATTGAAGAAGGAACACCAGTTGTTGCAATCATTACGGATGCACCAACTGCTAGTCACACACGTGGTAATGTTCAAGAAGTTTTAGCACGTGGTGCGAATACGATTATAATTTCAACAGAGTCATTGGCAAATGAGGGTGATCAGATTATTTTACCAGATGTTTCTGACTTATTAACGCCTTTAGTAAGTATTGTACCTGCGCAATTATTGGCTTACTACACAAGTTTAAATCGTGGATATGACGTTGATAAACCTCGTAACTTAGCAAAAAGTGTTACCGTTGAATAAAAGAAATAAATGAAATAATGTTGCCTAATAAGGTGACATTATTTTTTTATTTGGTATAGACCTCTTGATTTTGATAACATAACGTTGTATTATTGGACTATACCAATTAGGACGATAAACAATTGAAAAGAGGACAATGAAATGAAATTAATTATTGTTAAAGACCAAAATGAGGGTGGCCAAAAAGGCTACGAAGTTTTCAAAGCTGCTAAAGAAGCCAACGCAAAAATCTTTGGATTAGCTACAGGAAGCACACCATTGACAACTTATGCTGCCATTTCAGCAAGTGATTTAGATTTTACTGATTCAATATCTGTTAACTTAGATGAATATGTTGGTTTAGGCGAAAAAGATTCACAAAGTTACCGGTATTTTATGAATGAAAATTTATTTAGCAAAAAACCATTTAAAAAATCTTACTTACCTAACGGACTTGAAAGTGACGCAGAAAAAGAAACGAAGCGTTATGATAAAATTATTGAAGATAATCCCATTGATTTACAAATTTTAGGGATTGGTAAAAATGGCCATATTGGGTTTAATGAACCAGGTACACCTAAAGATATTTTGACACATAAAGTTCATTTAACAGAATCAACAATCAAATCAAATGCACGTTTCTTTGATAATGAAAATGATGTGCCTAAATATGCTTATTCAATGGGTATTGGCTCAATTATGAAGTCTAAAAAAATCTTACTTGAAGCCTTTGGCGAAAGTAAGGCAGAAGCAATCAAAGGGATGATTGAAGGCCCCGTAACAGAAGATTTACCTGCAAGTTTCTTGCAAAATCATGATGATGTGACTGTTATTATTGATGAAGCTGCTGCAAGTTTATTAAAAAATAAATAAAGTTGCATTCATATGTGGAACTAATTCATTTAAAGCGTTAGAATAAATGAATTGGTTCTATTTGTGTCTAACGCTTGCTTGACGGTTGATAGTAAGTTTAGTAACATAATGACGATTGTAAGAAAATACGTTTTTAGGAAGTTGAAAAAATGGTAGATTATAAAATTAGAGTAAAAAATGTGACAAAAGAATATGACTTATTTAAAACAAAGTCTGAACATATTAAATCATTGTTTTCTTTTAGAAGTGCTGCGGTACCTCATTTTTGGTCTTTAAAAGGAATTTCACTTGATATTATGAGTGGCGAAACATTAGGTTTAATCGGTGTTAATGGTTCAGGTAAGTCAACATTATCAAATATTATTTCAGGTATCATTCCACAGACAACTGGGATTGTGGATGTCCGTGGCGAAACGTCAATTATCGCTATTGGGGCTGGATTAAGAGGTCAACTAACGGGGTTAGAAAATATTCGATTAAAAGGGTTAATGCAAGGATTAACGAATAAACAAATTGATGATATTTTAGAAGATATTATAGGTTTTGCTGATCTTGGTGATTTTGTTTACCAACCCGTTAAAAGCTATTCAAGTGGTATGAAATCTCGATTAGGGTTCGCTATTGCGGTGCATATTGATCCTGATATTTTGATTATTGATGAAGCATTATCAGTTGGTGATGATACGTTCTATCAAAAATGTGTCGATAAGATTAATGAATTTAAAGAACAAGGTAAAACAATTATTTTTGTTAGTCATTCATTGAAACAAATTGAAATGTTATGTGATCGTGTCGCATGGGTTCAATATGGCGACTTAAAGCAAGTAGGTCCTACTGAAGAAGTCGTTTCTAAATATAAAGAATATATTGATTGGTTTAAAAAATTATCAAAGAAAGAAAAAACAACCTATCAAATGGAACAAAAAGAAGCGCAAAAGGCGTTTAGTATTGAAGACTATCTTGCTAGTGAGATTGATAAAGAAGATGCTGATGAAGCAAATTCTGACGTCTCAAAACAAGTTGTTGCCGAAAAAGTTAAAAAAGATTTTTATGGTTCAGTTTTAAATGAAAAAATGTCTAAACCAAGTAAAGCACTCACAATTGTGACTTTGATTGCAATCGTATTCTTTAGTTTGGCTAACGTATCGGGACATTCAATTAGTCATATTGTTGAACATCCAACAAGTATTATTCATCCAGTGAATACAAAATAATAGGTGAAACATCAACTTAAATAATTAGGTTGATGTTTTTTTATCGTTAATAAGAGGACATTTAAAACAGAATTGAGTTCAGCGATTATCGTAGGGAAGGGACCGATTGACTAAGATAATGTGTAACGGCGATAGGCTTGTACATGGTAAGAAGAGTCATTATTTATTTTGGAGAAAAATAATGATATTGACAACGCTTACATATCGTGGTATCTTTACTTTGTAAGGTATGTGAATTACCTTTATCAATTCTCTTTCTCTCTTATGCTGGCCACTATTGCGATGTAGTGGCTTTTTTTGTGCATATTGTACTTATCGTCAAATGTGTTTATACTTAATTGAAGAGAATAAATAGGGAAAGTTGGGTTTAATATGAAAAGTCATGAAATCTTATCATTGATTGAGGAAATCACTAGAAATGATGGCTCTAAATATTTTGAATTGTCGAATATGGTACAAAATGGTCGGGCAGAACTCGCAGTTCAAAGAGCGTTATTGAAGGAAGTCCGTATTTTACAGCTAAATATTCCTAGATCATCACACGTAATCAATTATGAAAAATATATTAACGAGAATTTTGAAATGCCACTAGAAGCATTTACTGACTATCAAGAATGGCATAAGACAGAAGAAGCTCAAAATGACTTAGATGCTATCTTAAGAGACAATCATATTGAATAGGAAATGCCAGAAATATCTTTACAAAATGGGTTAATCTGTGGTATAAAATAGTATAGACAGAAATGAAATGATTGCTCAGTAGTTCAGCGGTAGAACGCTTGACTGTTAATCAAGATGTCGTAGGTTCGATCCCTACCTGAGCAGTATTCATAGAGGATGGTCGACTGACTGCCGATTATCTTTTTTTATTTATGAACTTAACTTTTTGAGTCCATTGTAAGAAATTAATGATTAACTTGAATTATTTCTGAATACAGTTTAAAATTAAGAGATTGTAAGAAAGGGGGATTGCGAAATGTCATCAAACAACCATACAGGTGTCGGTAACGATCGTCGTCCAGTTAACACTCCAAACAAAAAGAACCGTCGTCGTAAACAACAAGAACTTGCTACTTTCTTAAAAGAAAGCAAAGCTAGCGACGCAGCAGCTGCAGCAAAAAAAGCATAATTTAGTTAAATAAATGATGGCCACTGTTGATTGTAACAGTGGTTTTTTTGCGTCTTGAGAAAGATAATTTTTATTTAAATATATTTTTGTTGTTATTTAGCTTACAATAAAAGAATCAATAAACTGACTAACGGAGTGATTAAAATGGCTAAGAATTTTTATGCAGTATACAAAGGACGTAAGACAGGTATTTTTACGAAGTGGCCTGATGTAGCGAAATTGGTTAATGGATTTGAAGGCGCACGATATAAAGGATTTGAAACACGAGACGAGGCGCAAAATTGGATGGATGATGGGGCGCCTAAACCAACAACTGGTGGTAAAAAAAGATCAGTAGCAGTCGATAAGTCAGTTGTTTTAACGCCAAACTCTATTCAAGTTTGGACAGATGGTGGTTCAAGAAATCATGGAAATAAATTAGGTGGACATGTTTTAAATGAAGATACAGCTGCGTGGGCTTTTTATATTAAGACACCGGGTGAAACATTCTCTGGTACAGATGGTGAAAAAGGTAAGACGAATAATTATATGGAAATCACGGCATTTTTGCAGGCTATGAAAAAGTTAATTGATTTGGGCTTGCGGGAAGAACATATTGTATTCATTTTAGATTCTAAATATGTTTTGAATGCTATTCAGAAAAATTGGTTGACGGGGTGGCAACGTCGAGGTTGGAAGAAAGCTGATGGTCAAACGGTGCTTAACGTAGCGCTTTGGCAACAAGTTGCTGAATTGTTACCGGCTTTTACTAAAATTGATTTTGAATGGACAAAGGGCCATGCAGATAATGAAGGCAATAATAAAGTTGATGAGCTTTTAAATGAAACGATGGATAGGATGTAAGAACAGATAAGGTAGATTTCTATTAATATAGAAGTCTATTTTTGTCTATACTTTTAATGAAAGCGCTTGCTATTATGCCGCTATGATGTTATTATATTCATGAAGATAGATATAAGGAGATGGTTAATGATGGCATCTGAAAAGTTAGAACCAGGGCAGTCGGAAGCATTAAAAGAATTTATTTCAAATTTGGATATTTTGAATGCCCTGGCGGATGAGAAACGTCAGCGATTAATCATTTTATTGGGGTCAAAATATCAACATGAGTTAACGGTGACTGAGCTAGTTGATCGCATGGCTTTGTCGCAACCAGCAGTTTCGCATCATTTAAAAGTTTTGAAAAATGTTGAATTAATTGATTTTAAGCAAGTTGGATTAAAACGATTTTATTTTTTAACACCTGACAAGACATTAAATCGATTAGAGCATTTAATTAAAATGATTCGTGAAGGAGAAAAATTAAAGGAGGAATCAGACTTATGACTCAAAAAGCGTATATGATTGGTACCGGTATTGGTAATTTAGCAGCAGGTATTTATTTAATTCGTGATGGTGGCTGGCATGGTGACCAGATTACGATGTTTGGTTTAGAAAAACATGGTGCTAATGATGGTGCTGCGGTCAAAGACTATGTCACTGAATATGGCAATCAAAGTTTGGGCAATCAAAAAGGCTTTCTTGCAAAAGGTGGCCGTATGTTGAATGAAGAAACATATGAAAATCTATGGGATGTTCTTCGAGAAGTTCCTTCATTAGATCATCCTGAAAAAACGGTTACTGATGAAATACTAGATTTTGATCATGCCCATCCAACACATGATATTGCACGTTTAATTGATAAAATGGATGGCATCCGAAATAAAGGTGGTAAGAATGATTACCGTCATATGCAATTTAATACACGAGATCGTGTCTTACTTACAAAATTAATGATGATGCCAGAATCAAAAGAAGCAGAAATCAATGATATTAGTATTGAAAAATGGTTTGAAAATAGCCCTCATATGTTTACAACTAATTTCTGGTATATGTGGCAAACAACTTTTGCTTTCAAAAAAGAAAGTTCAGCAATGGAATTACGCCGTTATATGAACCGTATGATTCTTGAATTTAGCCGAATTAACACGTTGGAAGGTGTCACAAGAACGCCATACAACCAATATGAAAGTATTATTTTACCAATGCGTCGTTATCTAACAGATCGTGGTGTTACTTTTGTGGATAATCGTAAAATTACTGAATTTAAATTTAAAGATACACCATTACGTGATGATATTGTCGTTAATGGACTTGTCTATGAAGAAGTCGATAATGATAATCAAGTTGGTGAAATCACTGTTAATGATGGCGACTTAGTCTTTGATACAAATGGATCAATTACGGATAGTTCATCGATGGGTGATATCGATACACCAATTGTTGAAAATATGGAATATGCACCTAGTGCTAAACTTTGGAAACAAGCGACTGACCATTTTTATAATTTGGGTAAGCCAGATAAATTCTTTAATGATCGTCAACAAAGTGAGTGGATGAGTTTTACGGTCACAACGGATAATCATTTAGCAGTTAACGAAATTGCACGTATTACACAACAAGAGCCAGGTAATGCATTGAATACTTGGGTTGATAGTAATAATTTATTATCAATCGTTGTTCATCATCAACCCCATTTCCACGCTCAAAAAGAAAATGAGACTGTCTTCTGGGGCTATTGCTTATACCCTCGTCGTAAAGGTGATTTTGTTCAAAAACCATTTATCGAAATGACAGGCCGTGAGATGTTGGAAGAATTATTAGGGCATCTCGCTCAAACAGATACTGCAGTTGATAATATTAGTCGTCATACAGATGAAATTATGGCTAGTGTAGTGAATGTTATTCCAGTTTATATGCCATATGCAAGTGCGCTATTTAACCGTCGTGCCATTGGTGATCGTCCGGATGTTGTACCAAAACATTCAAAGAACTTAGCGTTTATTAGTCAATTTGCGGAGATGCCATTTGATATGGTCTTCACGGAACAATATTCATTCCGTTGTGCACAAGTTGCTGTGTATAAATTCTTAGGCATTTCTGACACACAATTGACCCCATTACATCATTATGAAAAAATGCCAAAAGTTTTGGCTAAAGCAACGAAAACGATGTTTAGATAAGCTAAATAACGATTTATAATTAATTTTATAAATCGTTATTTTTTTGGTGTATAATTAAAGCTTATTCTAACTCGGAGAAGGTGATCGGCATGATTAAAATTAATGAAGCAGTTAATCAAATACAATTATCAGGTATTCGTCGATTTGATGAATGGGTCTCAAAAATAGAGGGGATTAGTAAACTGACGTTGGGAGAACCTAATTTTATTACGCCGCAACACATTATGGACAGCGTTCAAAAGGCACTAGATAATGGACAAACACATTACGAAGCATCAGCGGGAAATCCGGATTTACGACAGGCAACAGCAGATTATTATAATGAAAAATATGCCTTAGCGTACAGTGCGGAGAATGTTTTAGTGACGGTTGGTGCTACTGAGGCCATTGCAACGGCACTAAAAACAGTTACTGCGCCTGGAAATTACGTTTTAATGCCTGTTCCATGTTATCCAGCCTATCTGCCATTAATGGAATTACAAGGTGTTAAACCTGTTTTTATGGACACTCGTGCGACTGATTTTAAGGTCACTGCAGATTTAATTGAAGAAACGCTAAATAAAAATGCGGATAAAGAAATTGTTGGCTTTATTTTTAACTATCCAACGAACCCGACTGGCGTTTCTTATCAACAAGATGAATTAGTCGCAATTAAAAATGTTTTAAAATTGCACGATATCTGGGTAATGAGCGATGAAATTTATTGTGAGTTAACGTATGATCAGCCGCATATTTCGATGGCCAGTCTGTATCCGGAAGGGACAATTTTAATTATGGGATTATCTAAATCGCATGCCATGACGGGGTGGCGGATTGGGTTTGTGTTGGCAGAAACCCGATTAATTACCGCAATGAAAAAGGTGCATCAGTATCACGTAACAACAGCGGCAACGTTGTCACAAGTTGCTGCACTTGAAGCGGTTAAAAATGGCAAGCAAGATAGTACCCCAATGAGAGAGGTTTATCGGATACGCCGTGATAGATTGGTTACAAGCTTAAAAAAAATCGGGTATCATTTAATAGAACCAGATGGGACATTTTATTTATTTGTCCAAATACCCGAAAAATTGAAAGTAAGTTCTATTGCATTTTGTCAGCAACTTGCTTTGCAAGAAAAGGTTGCAGTTATTCCTGGCAGTGCTTTTACGGAATATGGTGAAGGTTATTTTAGAATAAGTTTTGCTGCAAGTGATGAGCAATTATCGAAGGTAGTCGTTGCATTAACGAATATTGAGCATTAAATGCCAAATAATGCGCAATTTATGGTACGTTTGTAGTAGTAGATAAAGGAGTGATTTTAAATGGATGGAAATCTTGATTGGACAATTACTGAGTTAAAAAAAATTGAAACAACAGAAAATAAATTATTGATTGAAGCAACTATTATATTACTAAAAGACCAAGCAGTTGAAATTGAAAGCTTGCATGGCGCAATGGAAGGACAACTTTGGAGTCCTAGTAATTGGCGTAAGTAGGCTGGCAAAAATGACAATCTAGTAAGTGAGGAGTGACGCTATGAATAATCGATTAGAAAAATTGGACTTTGACATAACACCGGTAACTTTCGAACGCGTTTTAGTGGCTATAGATGAAGATGATTCAGAATCATCCATTTTGGCTTTTAATTATGCGGTAGCATTAACCAAATTGCAACAAGTGCCTTTAGGAATTGTTTCTATTTTGGAAACAAATGATATGAATATTTTTGATTCTATGTCACCAGATGTTATTAAGAAGAAAAAGCAGTTATTGGAAGAAAGTATTGAACGATACGTAGATAAAGCACGTGATTTTGGTGTCGAAAATGTGCATGCGATTGTTTCTGCGGGTAGACCAGGGCCTGAGATTGTTGAGAATATTATTCCAGATTTCAAACCGGATATTCTTATTTGTGGCTCAAAAACAAATGTGCCAAGTAATTCAAAAAAAATATTTATTGGGTCTCAAGCGAGTTATATGGCTCAAAATGCGCAATGTTCTGTTAGTGTTATTAGATAAGCCCTTTAAATGAGAATGCTAAAAGAGTGAAAAACTTATTTTTAAGTTTTTCACTCTTTTTTTTATTAAAATCAACATTATTGTTCGGATTCATGATAAGATTAACTGTGTTAAATTAAAATACAGTGAGGATGGTTAAAGTGAAAGCCTATAAAACGTACCGAGTTAGTCTTGGATGGCAAATATTAATCGGATTAGTATTGGGAATTATTATTGGTGCTGTTGGGTATCAAAATAAGCTCATTATTAATTCGCTTCAACCGCTTGGAACCATCTTTATTAATATGATCAAAATGATTGTATTACCAATTGTTGTTTCGTGTTTAATCGTCGGAATTGCCAATATGGGAGATATTCACAAATTAGGTAGAATCGGTGGTAAAACCTTAATTTACTTTGAAATTATGACAACAATTGCGATTGCGTTAGGATTAATTGTTGGTAATTTAGTTAAACCAGGACAATTTATTGATATTACAGCTTTAAGTAAAGTTGATATTAGTCAATATGTTTCAACTGAAAAAGCGACCTCAACTGGACTGAGTTCTATTTTAATGAATATCGTACCAACCAATATTTTTAAAGCACTTGTTGATGGTGATATGTTGCCCATTATTTTCTTCTCAGTTTTATTTGGACTTGGAACAGCAACACTAGGCGAAAAAGGAAAGCCAATTATTGATTTTTTCTCTGCTGTATCTGAAGTCATGTTTAAAGTAACCAATTGGGTAATGAAGTTAGCACCTATTGGTGTTTTTGCGCTAATTGGTGTTACAATTGCGCAACTTGGTGTTTCAGCATTAAAACCATTAGGCTTTTTTATCCTTGTGACCTATCTAACGATGGCATTTTTTGTTATTGTGGTAATGGGACTTGTTGCTAGATTATTTAAAATTAATTTGATTGTGCTATTGAAAGTTATTAAGGACGAAATGATTCTTGCCTTTTCAACGGCTAGTTCTGAAGCTGCATTACCTAAAATTATGGAAAAAATGGAAGATTTTGGTGTTAAAAAAGGAATTGTCTCTTTTGTTATTCCAACAGGTTATACATTTAATCTAGATGGATCAGCTATTTATCAGTCAATCGCGGCTTTATTTTTAGCACAGGCCTATCATATTCACCTATCAATTGGTCAACAGGTTACATTATTAGTTGTGTTAATGATTACGTCTAAAGGGATGGCTGGCGTGCCAGGAGCATCATTCGTTGTCTTGTTAGCGACAATTGCAACTATCGGAGTTCCAGCTTCGGGGTTGGCTTTTATTGCTGGAGTTGATAGAATAATTGATATGGGTCGTACAACGGTTAATGTTGTCGGTAATTCATTAGCAGCTGTGATTATTGCACAATCAGAAAATGAATTTGATCGCGACAAGAATCAAAAGTATCTAGAAAAATTACACATTAAGTGACCTTAAAAAGGGGGCTTTCGGAAAAAAATGACGAAAGAAATTAAATTAACGTGGTTATTAATCGGTTCTGTCATTAGTAGTGCTGGTTCAAGTTTTGTCTGGCCGTTAACAACCATTTATATGCATAACTATTTAGGGAAAAGTTTAACTTTTTCAGGAATTGTTTTATTAATAAACTCAGTGGCAACAATTATTGGTAATTATGCCGGTGGCTATTTATTTGATAAATGGCGACCTTATTATGCAACGTTGTTGGGAATTGTAATTGCATGGTTAGCTGTTTTAGGTTTGGTTTTCATGCACGGCTGGCCAGCGTACCCAATTTTATTAGTTATTTTGGGTCTAGGTAATGGACTTGTAGCAACAATTTTAAATTCATTTGCGGCAACGATTAGAAGAAAAGATAGTCGCTATGTTTTTAATTTATTTTATTTAGCGTTGAATTTAGGTATCGTGATTGGAACGTTACTTGTCGGATATGTGATTGAGGTCAGTATAACAATGGTTTTCGTATCAGCATTGATTTTATATTCAGCTTTCTTGCTTATTGCTATTTTAGCTTATCGTGTTGATCCTAAACGTAAAAAGGTCATGCCAACTAAATCAGAAAAAACGAGTCATGTTAATCCTAAAGTGTGGATTATCATTGCAATGTGGATAACATTCCTTGTCATCTGGTTGAGTTATGAACAATGGCAAAGTAATTTATCGATTTATATGGATAAATTAAATATTCCATTAAGTCAGTATAGTTTATTGTGGACAATCAATGCGGGCTTAATTGTTTTTGGACAGCCACTCGTATCACTTGTGACCAGAACAATTGCTAAATCATTGTTCAGACAAATTGTTATGGGTATCGGATTATTCGCGTTATCGTTCACAACACTTATTTTTGCAAAAGATTTTTCTCATTTCGTTTTTTCAATGGTGCTATTGACACTTGGTGAAATGGTTGCTTTTCCAGCTATTCCAGCTTGGATTAATGAGTTAGCCGAGCCGGGTCAAGAAGGTAAAGCACAAGGGACCATTAATATCGCCGCATCTATTGGTAAAGCTTTAGGTCCATTAGTTGGGGGTATCGTGATTGAACGCTTATCATATAACGGACTATTCGTTGGTTCGACATTATTAATTTTACTTGCTTTAGCAGTCGTTGTGATTGCAACTAAAAAAGCAAATATCCAATCATAATAAAAATGCCACAACTTCTATTAAAAAGTTGTGGCATTTTGCTATTCTAAGTCGTTAAAGTAGGCCAATAAATCTGTTGTAGATAAATGCGAACGTGCTTCACCAGATAAATCAGATTGAATTTGACCGTCATTTAAAATGATAGTTCGGTTGCCATATGCTAAGGCATCTTCTAGATGATGTGTAATCATCAGACAAGATAAGTGTTCTTGTTCAACAATCTCGGCGGTTAATTTTAACAGTTCCTGACTAGTTTTAGGATCGAGTGCAGCTGTATGTTCGTCTAATAAGAGTAAGTCAGGTTGTACTAAAGTTGCCATTAAGAAACTCAATGTCTGACGTTGACCACCAGATAGGTTTCCGGCAGGTGTATTTAAATGTTTTGATAAACCATTTGGCATTTTTTCAGTTAATTCTTGAAATTGTGCTATTTTTTGATTTAAATGTCGCGGTTTAAAACGACGTCGGCGCCCTCTGTTTAGGGCTAACAAAAGGTTTTCAGCAACGGTCATTCTAGGCGCTGTTCCCATTTTAGGATCTTGAAAAACACGACTGATGTAATTTGTTCGTTTAATATCATTTTCGCTTGTAATATTTTTATGACGTAATAAAATGTGGCCACTTGTTGGTTTAATGTTTCCCGCAATCGTATTAAAGAGGGTTGATTTACCAGCCCCATTTGTGCCAATAACTGTGATAAAGTCTCCTTTATTAATGGTTAAATTTAAATTTTTTAAAATTTGTTGTTCCTCAGAAGTCCCGGTATTAACAGTCGTAATAACGTTTGAAAGTGTAAAAATAGCTTCAGTCATTTTGAGTGACCTCCTTCAAATAGTGTGGTTAAGCGTAGTGCTTTTCTAAGCGTAGGTAACATTAAGCAGAGTGCTAAGATAATAGCTGAAATCAATTTTAAATCGTTGGCATTGAAGCCTAATGTTAAGACAATTAAAATGACAAATCGATAGAAAATACTACCAATGACAACGGCAATTAAGCGGGCTGTCAGGGATAAATTTCCGAAAACGACTTCACCAATAATAATAGCCGCAAGCCCAATCACGATGGTTCCAATGCCCATGCTAATATCAGCGTAACCATTATTTTGTGCAATTAATCCACCGGCAAGTCCGATGAAGCCGTTAGAAACCATTAATCCTAGAATTTTCATGCGATCAGTTTGAATGCCAAGCGAGCGAGCCATTTTTTCATTGTCACCAGTTGCAATGAATGCTTGACCTAATTCGGTGTTTAAAAAGAAGGCTAGAAGACTAATGCTGATCGCGACTAAAATGAGACCTAGGACGACTGAATCAAATGCTGCAGGAAGATTAGCTAAGAAGTGTGCTGAAAAGATAGTATCTTTGCCAATTAAACTAACGTTGGCTTTAGTTAGAATTCTTAGATTAATTGAGTATAAACTTGTCATGACGAGAATTCCGGCTAATAAAATTGGAATTTTACCTTTTGTGTAAAGTAAGCCTGTTGCAAGACCAGCCAACGTTCCTGCTAAAAAGGCAAATAAGGTTGCGAGAAGTGGATTGATACCATGAACCAAACAGATAACGGTTACGCTGGCACCCATTGGAAAAGTACCTTCAACAGTCATATCAGGAAAATCTAAAATTCTAAATGAGAGGAAAAGGCCAAGCCCCAAAATGCCCCAGAGAAGACCTTGTCCGATAGCAGATACAATAATTGTCATTTGATTAATTCTCCTTTGCTTTTGGCTTGATCGATTAATTTTTGTGGAATTGCGATATTCAAAGCTTTTGCAGTTTTTAAATTAATGACGAGATCCCCTTTTTTTACAAAATTAATGGGTGTTGTTGCAGGCGTACTTTTGCCTGAAAGAACAGCTGCTGCCATTTTCCCAGTGGCGACACCTAAATCATATTGATTAATACTAATTGTTGCGAGACCTCCATTTTTAACCATGGTATCGACAGCTGGGAAGACAGGAATTTTAGCTTGTGTTGCATTTTTAACCAATGTCTGCATACTTGATGCAACGGTATTATCAGTTGGTACGTAAACGGCATCGACTGATGAAACCAATGTTTGTGAGACTTGATCTACATCATTTGTAGAGGTGATAGTTGCAGACTTAACTTTTAAGCCTGAGCTAAGGGCAGCCGTTTTAAATTGTTGATATTGTTTTGTGGCTGAATCGTCACTGGATGTATAGAGTACACCAACGGTTTTCATATGGGGCATCAATTGTTTCATTAAAGCCAACTGTGCCTTGATGGGTGCTTGATCGGAAACACCCGTGATGTTGTTACCAGGCTGATTATTATTGCTAATTAGTCCGGCACCTTTAGGATCAGTAACAGCACCCAAAATAATTGGTGTTTTCTTGGTTACGTTTGCTAAAGATTGTGCGGAAGGTGTGGCAATACCAATCATGAGATCGACATTCTCATTGTTAAATTTGTCGCTCATAGATTTTAAATTACTTTGATCTGCTTCAGCATTTTGGAAATCAATGTGAACCGTTTTTCCAGGTGTGTAACCTTTTTCTTTTAATCCAGCGATAATACCATTATGAATGGCATCTAAGGCTGGATGAGTTGTTAACTGAAGAATACCAACAGTGGGTACTTTTTTAGAAGGTGATAGTGTTGGTTGACGTGTTGAAAAAAAGGCAAAAATTAAAAATAAGAATAGCGCAATAATTGTTCCAATTAATCGTTTCATTTTTATAGGACTCCTTTATTTTTTGATAAAAAAAGAAAGACAGTTCTCAGATTCGAGGACTGCCTTAAAGTAGACAACCCTCCGCATGAATGTACTGATATCCATACAGAGGGTTATGATTAATAGAAATCAAACCGGTATACAGATACAATCTGAATAGACAGACTATATCTGTAGGAACAGATTACAATCTGAATGACCGGCTTTGCCAACGATTATTAAGGTTTGTTTGTGAATAAGTCATAGGCTTGATTTCCTTTCTGAGTTGTTTAATATGTGTAGTATAGATAAATCTGAGATTATTGTCAAATATTAATTGGAAGATTTTAAAAGAGATAAAGAGTACAATTAAGAAGCAATAAAATTGATTCAATAGTTACAGTGCGGTATGATAATTTTATTATAAAGGTAATTATGAATTTATATATGAGGTGGAAGGTTATGAGAAAGTCTCTAAAGATTGGTATTAGTATTGGAAGTATTTTAGTTTTGGGGATTCTGGGTGGCGCAAGTTTTAATCAGAGTACACATTTTAATAAAGGGATTACAATTAATGGGACTGATGTCAGTGGATTAAGTGTGGATAAAGTTATTGGTAAATTAAAAACTGAAACGTCTAAAAATGACATTTACGTTGGTAAAACGAAAATTATTGATGCAAAAGATACGGCTACTGGATTTACTGATAAAGATACAGCAGCAATTAAAACATTATTGAAGAAACAACGGACGATCTTACCATCAAGCGCTAAGAAAAATTATGCAATTGTTCCACAAAAGTTGGATACAACAATTAGAGCACAATTGAAGAGTCAGTTAAAAACGAAGTTAACTGAGTTAAATAAGACCAGAACAGCTGCAGTTGATGCTAATCCGGTATTACAGGATGGTAAAGTATCAGTAATTCCTGCAAAAAAAGGGAATCAATATGACGTGAAGGCCATTTTAGCTGCATATGATAAGACAGGTTATAGTAGTGTTACGAAGTTGAAAGAAACTGAACTTCAACCACTATCAGCTGATAGTGCAACAGTTAAGGCTGATACTAAAAAATTGGATACACTCGCTGCTAGTCAGACTGTTTATACGGTTCAATCAACGAAGTACACGTTGAAGGGTTCGGATATTCTTACGAAAGTTACCGTTAAAGACGGTAACTTTGTTGTTGATACAAGTGGTATTTCTGCAAAAGTAGCTGAAATTAACAAAAAACAAGCGACCTTAAATAAGCAGTATAGTTTTAAAACGGCTACGGGTGGGACTGTTTCGGTTAGTGGGCAATCATATGGTTGGGCACTTGGAACGAATGATTCAGTTAAACATATTTTAACAGCATTAGAAGATGGGACCGCAGCTATTGATGCAACAAATGATAAATATGGTGTTGGGTACAATACGTATGGTACTGGGTATGAAACAACGACAAATGGTGGTATTGGTGATACGTACGCAGAAGTTTCTATTGCACAACAAAGAGTTTGGATTCATAAAAATGGTAAAGTTGTCTTAACGACTGATGTTGTAACCGGTAAACATAATACTGGCGAAGATACAACTAAGGGTGTTTGGTATATTATGTACAAAGAGACACCATCAATCCTTAAAGGGAGCGAAGTTGGAAAATCAAATTATTCAGTCAAAGTTAATAATTGGGCGCAATTCACAAATAGTGGTATTGGCTTCCATGATGCTAGTTGGCGAACAAATTGGTCTAAAACAGCTTATCTTGCAGATGGATCAGGTGGTTGCGTGAATACAAAACCATCAGATATGTTAACGTTGTTCGCAAATGTGTCACAAAATGAACCCGTTGTTGTTTATTAATCGAAAAGCTTAACTAGTTATTAAACTGGTTAAGCTTTTTTTATGATTTGTTAGTAATTACTTCATAGATAAGTCATAAAAATAAGGTAGTATGAATTTATACATAGAAAGGAAGTTTAACAAAATGGAAAATAATAACAGTCAAAATGCCGCAGCAAAAAGAGATAACATCGTTTCAGCACAAGTCATTGCGTTAAACAATAATGTGATTACTGTAAAAACGGAAGATTCAGAAATTATAAAAATAAAACAGCCAATTAGTACAAAAAATGATAAAATATTTTTGGCAACAATGAGAGATATTGTTAGAACAGGATTATGGATTCCCGTGAACCGTGTGATGCGAGTCATAATGCGTTACGATTGGTTCGATACGCCGGTTGAAGAATACAGTTATGTTTAGAAATCCTGTATAATACTATTAGAGGTGACAGGGATGACGATTAAATTAATTGCTGTAGATTTAGATGGGACTTTTTTAAGAGATGATAAATCATATGATGAAGCAAGATTTGCACGTCAGTTTGAACGTATGCAACAACAAGATATTCATTTTGTTGTTGCAAGTGGTAATCCAACTTTAGCAATTGCGGGATACTTTAAAGCATTTGAAGATAAGATTGGTTATGTTGCTGAAAATGGTGCAGTTGTTCAGGATAAAAAAGAAGTGTTGAAAGAGTATCTTTTTGAAAATACTATCTATCAGGAGACAATTCAGTATTTAAAAGAAACGTTTACTGAAACAGGGTTACTAGCGGTGAATAATCAAGGCGGGTTTTATGATAAGCGGGAGTCTGCTGAGTTTATTCAAGATTTACTAGATTATTACCCAAAAGTGACTGGGGTTGATAATTTAGTATCACTTAACCATGAAGTTTCTATGTTAACGGGACATTTTCCAATGTCAATGTATGCAAAGATATCTATGCAATTAAACGCTGAATTAAACCATAAACTACAGGCGAAAGCGTCTGGGTTTGGGTATATTGATATTAATTTAGTAGATGCAACAAAGAAAAATGGCATTAATTTACTACAAAATCGCTGGCACATCTCTGATGAGGAAGTCGCGACATTTGGAGATAATGATAATGATCAAGAAATGTTGGCATTTACGCCAAATAGTTTTTCAATGGCAAGTGGGTCGCCGCTTGCTAAAAAAACAGCTAAACATATTATCGGATTGAATCAAGATGATAGTGTTCTTGACAGTATTGATGCTATTTTGGATCATAAAATTTAAAGTAGCCCCCTTTGTATCCGTTTACTTATACGGTATAATAAAGGTATTAAAGTATAAGTGGAGGAATTTATTTTGACAGTTAAGATAATCGCGGTTGATTTAGACGGGACCTTTTTAAGAAATGATAAAACATTTGATGAAGTTAGATTTAATCAACAGATGGTTGAAATGAAAAATAAAGGGATTCATTTTGTTGTCGCAAGTGGCAATCAAATTATGAAAATTAAAGCTATTTTTAAGGCTATTTCTGGCGAAATTGGGTATGTTTCAGACAATGGAGCAGTTATTTATGATGGTGATGACCATATCAGATCATTCAATATTGATCCAAAGGTGTATGAAGAAACGATTGCCTACGTTCAAAAAGTTTCACCAAGTTATGGTATTTTAGCTTCAACGGATGAGAGTGGTTATATCGATGAAGGTGAGTCTGAAAAATTTGTCAAAATGGCTAGCATGTACTACCCAGATATTGTTAAAGTACCAGATTTGAGTAAGGTTGATAAGATTATTTCTAAAGTCACCATTAATGGACCGCTCGATGAATATAAGAAATTTGCAGTGGAGTTGAAAGAAAATGTTGATAATTCATTAGTTGCGAAAGTTTCGGGATTTGGCTTCATTGATATTAATGTTAAGGAAGCTACGAAACAAAATGGGCTGAATGCTCTGCAGGAATTGTGGGATGTTAAAGATGAGGAAGTCTTGACTGTCGGTGATAACGATAATGATGCTGAAATGTTAGCTTACACACCGCTAAGTTTTGCAATGGCTAAGGCATCAGAGATGGCAGTTAAAATGGCAGACCATCGAATAGGGTCAAATGAAGATGATAGTGTCTTGGATTTAATTGATGATGTTCTGGCAGGTAAGTACTAAATAAATAGTTTAAACTAACTTATATAAATATTTTTAACAATAATTGTTGTTAATATTTTTGAACTTTAATATAATGAAGGTGTCATACTTGTATGATACTGGGGGAACAGTTTGTGGATAATAAGCTTTACCATTATGTTTATCGCACAAGCTTTCCAAGATTAATGAACAAATAGTGGCTCTGTAGTAACTGTTGTTGGTGATATGAAGAGTCAATAGTAAGTTTAAAAAAATAAAAAAGTGCTTATAACAAGCTTTTCAGCAAGTTATAAGCACTTTTTTTATTTAATGGAGACGGCGGGAGTCGAACCCGCGTCCAAGCATATTGCCACTCAAACATCTACGTTCATAGTTATACTATTTAAATTTCACCAGCCGTAGCGCCGTATAACAGGGCTAACACGTCTGACTAACCTGATTAGTCTCTTCTAACTTCTCCAGGTGGAAGAAGTTAGCGTAAGTCCACTTAATTTAGGACCCAGATCTAGCACATGGACGATACTAGGAGGATCTACGTTAAAGCGCTATTAAGCAGCTAAAGCGTAAGTATTACTATTATTTTTTGCAGTTATAATTTAACTGAGCGTTTTAACGAAGACGCAAACTTCGAAACGCAATCCAAGCTCAACCTATACCTGTCGAATCCTGAACGTCCCCATAACAACTATAAACATACCATATTTATCAGTTAAAATAAAGACGAAAGCTACTGACTTATTCTTTGACAAAAAAATAACAATCAACTATTGTGGAATTAATAATTAGAAGGGGAGTTATAAAATGAAAATTGGTATTATTGGTGCCACAGGTAAACAAGGTCAGGCGACCTTAAAAGAAGCACTTTCTCGCAATTTAGATGTTACTGCTATTATTAGAAATAAACATAAATTATCGGAAGATGTTCCTTTTTTAGAAAAAGATCTTTTTAAATTAACAACAACTGATTTAACAGATTTTGATATTATTGTAGATGCTTTTAATGCCCCAATTGGTCAAGAAAATCTTCACCAAACGTCATTGAAACATTTAACAACTATTTTAGCCAATACGAATGTCAAACTTATTGTTGTGGGTGGTGCAAGTAGTCTCTATATTGATGCAAAAAAAACAACGCTACTTGGTGACACACCTGATTTTCCTGAAGCTGCTAAACCAACGGCCGAAAATATGCGTATTGCTCTAACTGAGCTTCGTAACGTTACAAATTTTGATTGGGTCTATCTTTCACCAGCTGCATTTTTTAATGCTAATGGCAAAAAAACAAGTCATTATCAACTAGCTGGTGACATTTTAACTTCAAATTCACAAGGTAAAAGCGAAATAAGTTATGCAGATTATGCTGTCGCATTAGTTGATGAGATTGAATCAAATTCACATCATCAAGAACGAATCAGTGTTGTTTCTCAATAAAGTTTAATAATCTGCCACTTTAAAAAAGTGGCTTTTTTAATTAGTAAGTTTCTTTGGTAACTGTTATTTAAGCTTTTCTTATGATAACTTAGTATCGGTCAAATTCGGATTGTTT
The DNA here is from genome assembly GCF_054941065.1 of Dellaglioa sp. BT-FLS60. Classification (NCBI taxonomy): domain Bacteria; kingdom Bacillati; phylum Bacillota; class Bacilli; order Lactobacillales; family Lactobacillaceae; genus Dellaglioa; species Dellaglioa sp. BT-FLS60. The sequence goes on along the minus strand of NZ_JBSOLI010000025.1, from coordinate 22,363 downwards.
TGGAAAAATGATTACATATGTGGATAAAATATTATTAAGCTTATTTTGATGATTTAAACAATACAAGTGTCTTCATTTGATTTAACAACTAAATATTGCGATACTCAATTTATAAAGAGATGGTGAGGGAGATTTTATGTCTAAAAATAGGGTAGAAGCGTTCACAGATGCCGTGGTGGCTATTATTATGACAATCATGGTTTTAGAATTAAAAGCACCTGAAGGTTCTAAATTTTCAGATTTGATACCGTTACAAAGTACTTTTTTAGCTTATATTTTAAGCTTTTTTTTAATTGGAGTGACTTGGAATAACCATCACCACATGTTCCAGATTGCAGATAAAATTAATGGGCGTGTACTGCTCGCTAATACAAGTTTTATGTTTGTTATGTCCTTCATGCCATTTGCGACAAGTTGGGTTGGCGAACATTATGATAAATTTGCGCCAGCGTTTTTATATGGATTTATTTTTTTATTATTTAATATAATGTATATTGTCTTAACGTATGAATTAATTAGAGCAAACGGACCTGAATCAAATTTAGCAAAAGCAATCAAAGGAGATAAGAAAAACTGGATATCACTATCTTTTTCTATTGGTGGATTGCTCTCTGCATTTATCAGGCCAGAGTTAGTGTTATTTTTTTGTTTTATGGTTCCATTAATTTGGCTTCGACCTAATCGGTTAATTGAGAATTTTTATCAAGATAAATAAAAAACAGTTTCAACAAAAAATAATTTTGTTGAAACTGTTTTTTTCGTTATTAGTTAATATAACGAACGGCGGTACCATATGCAGCAACTGATTGCATATCTTGACCAATAGAACCAGAATCAAAACGCATCATAACGACTGCATCTGCGCCCATGTTTACTGCATTTACGCGTAATCGATCAATGGCTGTATCTCGTGATTCAGTCATCATTTCGGTGTAGGCTTTAATTTCCCCACCGACAATGTTTTTAAGATTAGCACCAATATTTTTAAGAACATTTTTAGACTGTGTTGTCAGGCCAAAAACTTCTCCAATTATTTCATATTCTTTACCTGGAATAAGTTCTGTTGTAACCACTAATATTTTGTCTGCCATAGATAAAACCTCCCTTTAATGATGTCTTTAGAATACCATAGTCAATTCATGATAGACCAATAATTTGAATTGGTTATTTTGCTTCTTGAAGGACTTTGATTGTTTTAACTTTTACATCGGTATCCGGTTTATCACTTGCATTAACTTTAACAGCTGCAATTTTATCAACCACATCCATCCCTTTGATCACTTGACCAAAGACGGTGTATGTACCATCTAATGAAGGTGTACCACCATTTTTGTAGGCGTCAATAATCTTTGAAGGTGTGCCATCTTGAATGTCATCACTTGTGCTGACATCTTCATTATTTTGAACGATATAGAATTGGCTACCAATTGAGTTAGGTTCTGATGTTTGCGCCATAGCTAAGGCACCACGGATATGGTAGAGACTACTTGAAATTTCAGGGCCAAAAGTATGACCATAAATACTTTCGCCACCTGTTCCATCCCCTTTAGGATCGCCACCTTGAATCATAAATTCATTGATGACACGATGGAAAAGGGTATTGTTATAGTAACCTTTTTTACTATGCGTAACGAAGTTTTTAACAGCTTTTGGGGCATATTCAGGGAATAATTTAATCTTAATATTTCCCTTAGTTGTTTGAAGCTCAACAACAGCTTCTTTTTTTGTAACTTTTGAACTGAGTTGTGGTAATGCGACGTTTGATGCAGAACTTGATGAGGCAGCTTCATCTGAATCACTAGACGTTTTTGTATTTTGATGATAGAAGAAAAAGCCAATTCCTCCAAGAATAATGATGATAATTAATGCGATTAAACCAATTGTTTTTTTGCTTTTCATGGTGACCCCAAACTTTCTTTATGTATTTGATTACCCTAGTTTAACGTAGGAGCTAGAAGTTATTCAAGTCTTAACTTGAACGGGGATATAACTGATTGAATATGTTACTTATAAATGTTATATTTAACATACGTTAAAGGGGGCTTACGATTGAAAGATGACTTGATACTTATTTCAGAAGAAGATGCAGCTGAAGCCCAAAAAATATTTAAATTACTCAGTAATCCAACTAGAATGCAAATAATGTACTTGCTTGAACAAGAAGAATTAACTGTGTCTGAAATTAAAGATAAGTTAGATATTGAACAATCAATTGTCTCACATCAATTACAATTATTTAAGCAGCATCAGTTAGTTGCGGTGCGAAAATCTGGTAAGTCTAGTTATTATAGACTTGAAGATCCACATATTATTAACATTTTAACGCAAACATTGAAGCACGTTAGTCATGTTTTGCGACATCAAAAAAAATAATCATTGAGTAACTATTATGGGGGTATATTTATGTTCAGCACTAACAGAGTTGAATGGGGAAAATTGGGGTTATACATAGAACAACTGGAACATATCATAATGAACGATATAAATGATGCCATAGAACCGGAGATGGCCTAATGAAAAAACGAAAAATGACGGAAAAAATAAAATGGCGTCATCGTCATCCTTGGTTATTCGGAAGTATGATGACTGTTGTTATTTTATTTTTATTAGGAACAGCCGTGGTTAGTATTTATGTTGCAACGGTTATTAAGTCTGTGCCAACAGTTACAAGTCAAGAGCTGACGTCAGATGCAAGTTCAAATATGTACGATAAGGATGGCAATTTAATTTGGTCTTCAGCTTTAAACAAGCGGGTCTATGTTAAGTCAAAAGATATTCCAAAAACGTATAGTAATCTCTTATTATCAACTGAGGATCAAACTTTTTATAAAAATGCCGGATTTTCGCCATCTGGCTTATTAAATGCGGCTCTTTCGACTGTTAAATCAGCTACAGGGCAGGGGACTGTTCGAGGGGGATCGAGTATCGAGCAACAACTAATCAAACTAACTGTTTTTTCAACAAGCAATAAAGATCGAACTGTTGACCGAAAAATTAAAGAATTCTTTTTAGCGCAACAGTTGTATCACAATTATAGTAAGAAACAAATATTAGAGTTTTATGTTAATAAAATGAGCTTGGGTGAAGGTTCTTATGGGGCACAAACGATTTCAGAAACTTATTTTGGTAAAACATTGAAACAATTGAGTATTAGTCAGCAGGCAATTATAGCTGGGCTAGGACAAGCACCATCCATCTATAATTTATATTCCAATCCTAAAGCAGTTCAAAATCGTCGTGATACAGTTCTAAAAACGGGTCTTGAAAAGAAAGTCATTACAAAAGACCAATATAAAACGGCAATTGCAGAACCAGTGACGAAAGATTTGAAAAAACGTCATTGGATGGAAACTTCTGTTACAAAAACGATTCTCAAAAACAATGCTTATGTCGCATCAGCGTTAGACCAAGTAAGCGCCAAGGGTTATGATTTAACCAAAACGCCGCTACAGATTGCAACGGCACTTGATCCAAGTAAAAATGCCTATGTTAAAAAAGCAGCTGATAACAAAAAATATTATCAAGATTCAACTGAGCAATCGGCGATTACGATTACAAATCCTAAAACGGGGAATATTGTTGCTCAATATGGAGGTCGCCATCAAAAAAGGGCGTTTAGTTACAATCGCGCAACATCTACACAGCGTTCGTCTGGTTCAGGAATTAAGCCGTTGTTGGATTATGGGCCTGCTATCGAGTATTTTGGTTGGGCAACAACACATGCATTAGACGGAACTGAATACCGCTATCCAGGAACTGGTTTGGTTGCTAAAAATTTTGATAATGTGAGTTACAATTCAATAACAATGCAAAATGCGTTACGCCTTTCAGCTAATACACCAGCGATTAGAACGTTAAATGCTGTTGGGAGTGCGAAAGCCGGACAATTCTTGTCACAAATAGGTATGGCTCAGACTAATGCGCCAGCCGGATCACAAGCAATTGGCTTAGATGTTTCTACTGAACAAATGGCAACTGCCTATGGTGCTGTTTCAAATGGCGGAACCTATCATGCTGCCCGTTACGTGACTAGTTTAAAATTCTCAGATAATAGTGTTAAGACTTATGCGGTAACGGGAAAACGGGCAATGAAAGCATCAACAGCCTTTATGCTGACTTCAATGATGGAAGGTGTACCAAATACTGGCGGAACAGCACCATCCGCGAGAATAGAGGGGGTACATCAAGCAATGAAGACAGGAACAGTTGGCTACTCGGCTTCGGCAAGGTTCCCAGCGAATGCAAATATGGATGTTTGGATGAACGGTTTTACGAAGTCAACTTCAATTTCTATGTGGTTAGGCTATGATAAGCCAATGCTAAAAAAACATTATATTACGGATGCTGCTTCTGCAATGACAAATGTGAATTTGTATCGTGATCTTATGGTACATTTTTCAAAAGAAACAGATGCTGACAATAGTGAATGGGCACAGCCGTCAACGGTGACACGATTATCAGGAATGGGTCTGACAGCTCAATATGAACCAAATGATAAAGCGTTGGCGTTGGGTGTTAAAGAGCCAGCAACCATTAAGTTAAAAAAAGCTAAAACATATAAAACTTACTTATCTAAAAAAAGGGATAAGGATGCTTTAACCGTTAAATTAGAAGATCCTTCATATCAGAAAAAACCGAGATCGTATAAAATTGGCTCATGGGAAAAAGAAACCAATAAAAGGTTAGCAACGACTCAGAAAAAATTGGATAAAGCGAATGATAGAATTAAGTCAGCCAAAGAGACGTTAGAGGGTGAGTAAAAATGGAACCGAGATCAAAAAGTCATGGGAAAAAAGGTAGAAAATTTGTTAAGGGGAAAGACAAAGCAACTTTTAAACAGAATCGTTCTGAAAATAGCCCATTACGTCAATTTTGGAAATGGGCATTCCGGGGGTTATTATTTGTAACCATTGTCTTGAGTATTTGGAGTGTGTATACGGTTGTGAACCGTTATCAAATTAGTCTTGATTGGTCTAAAAATGGTCGTTCAAAATTGACGATGGCTAAACAGACACCAGATTCACTCTATGATGCCAATCCTAAGTCAAAAGCGGCTAAACAAAAATTTAATGAGATTTATGCGGAGAGCTATGATAGTCGTACAGATGATTTGACAGCTAAGGCATCCACAAAAGAAATAACAAAATTAGCTAAAGTATTATCGAATATTTCTGTTGATTCACGTGCTGAGTATCAAACAAAGTATGATAATTTAGCAAAAAAAGTGAAAGTTAATTTGTTATATCAAGATCTATTTGTAAAGCATGATAATCAAACACTTAAAGTGAGCGTGACACCTAAAACGATTCAAAAATTGAATCATGCACAATTTGAGTATATTAATCAATTATTGATTAATTCTTCCAATAAAGACGGGTTTGCTAAACGCATTTATGGACTTCAAACAAATTTGGCAAAAGATGCAGTGGCAATCAATGGCATAATGACGATTGTGATGAAGACGGCAACTTATGATTCTGTATCAGGTAGCGTAGAAATTTTGAAAAAAAGTACAGATCAGCAATTAGATACGTATACGTCTGCCGTAAGCCAATTGCACTATTCGTGGAATAATTTGGCTTTTTTGAACCAAATTGAAAAAGCGATTGCCAAAAATTTGGCAAAGCAAACGGAACAATACCGCGTATTTGATAACTATAAAAAAGATCTTTCAAATAAAAAACAAGCGGACAAAGATTTGATTGCACTTAATAAAACGTTGACTAATACATTAATAAAACAAAAAGCTGAAGAAAAGCAAGCGGAAGATTACATAAAAATTCCTGAGTTTACATCTCAGTCCGACGCACAAAAATGGGCTGATAAAAATGATATAGACATTGTATTTGTTCAGAAATGGGCTCAAACAAGAGCTGTATTATCAGAACCAGCTAAAGGTAATTTGCTTAAACGAACGGATGAATTAAAGGTCATCATCCAACAGATGAGGTCTAACGGAACGGCTGCCAATACAGTGCATTCGGGTTCAAATACAGGAACTTTGAGTAAACCAGTTCAAAAAGCCGAATCCAGCTCAGCTGATGAATCAAGTGCTTCTAGTGAATCATCAGAGTCATCGGCAAGTTCAGAATCGAGTGCATCAGCAAGTAGTGAAAGTAGTTCAGCAGCAGTTAGTCCAAGTGCTGATACTGAACAAAATAAAAAAGCGGATCGTACAATTATCGAATAAATAGTGATAGATTAGGGGCAAAAAAAATGACGAAAATAATTCTTTCTGGCGTCACAGCATATATTTCCACGAGTATTGATTATTTAGTTATCTTGATGATTGTATTTGGACGACTTAAAAAATCAAAAGCGTTTACGTATGTTTATTTAGGTGATATTTTAGGAACCACAATTTTAGTATGCACGGCATTAACTGTTAGTCTTGTGCTTGGATTGATACCAGAACCATGGATACTAGGTTTGTTGGGCTTTATTCCAATTATAATGGGGATTATGGTGCTCGTTACAGATGAGGATGATGGCGAAGGATCGGTTGATCGCCAACTACATGTGAATGGAAAGACAAGAATTATTATCGATGTCGCGACAATAACTGTTATTACATGTGGTGCTGACAATATTGGTATTTATGTACCATTTTTTGTCACATTAACAACTAATCAGTTGATTGTTGTTTTAATTACATTTTTCTTTATGATGACTTTATTTTGTATCATGGGTTATTTCTTTGGGAAAATCCCCTTGATTGCTAAAGCCTTTGATAAATATGGTCGTTGGATTACAGCGGCGGTATATATCCTCCTAGGTTTATCTATTGTATATGAAAATGGGACTTTTGCTAAATTAATTTCATTTCTTTAAACTAAATTATGAAAAAAGACTAAAAATATTAACATTTCTTAGATAAACTAATTATTATAATCGAATAAGACCGTTCAAAGTTAGAAAAAATTCAATTTGATAGTTAAGTTGAAAATGGAAGAGGGATAATATGAAATTATTAATGGTAGAGGATAACAAGGCAGTTTCTGAGATGATGTCGATGTTTTTTCAAAAAGAAAAGTGGGATGTTCAATACGCTTATGATGGTAATGACGCTGTCGCAATGTTCAATGAGGATCCTGATAGTTGGGATATTATTACACTTGATTTAAATTTACCTGGGATGGATGGCATGCAAGTGAGTGCTACTATTCGAAAAGTTTCAGCTAATGTGCCGATTATCATTTTAACGGCTCGTGATACTGAAAGTGATCAAGTCCTTGGGCTAGAAATGGGCGCAGATGACTATGTAACAAAACCATTCAGTCCAATTACGCTAATTGCTAGAATTAAAGCTCTGCACCGTCGCGCAGAAAAGCCTAGTGTTGGGACTGATGATGAAAAAGATGACGAAAATAGTCATTTTGATATCGAAACGGCTCATTTTAAATTAAGTACAGCTCGTCGAGAAGCGTATTTACAGGATATTTTAATTGATGATTTAACACCAAAGGAATTCGATTTATTAAAGACATTAGCGAATAAGCCTAAACAAGTTTTCTCTCGTGAAAAATTGTTAGAATTAGTTTGGGATTATGAGTTTTTCGGTGATGAGCGAACGGTCGATGCCCATATTAAAAAGTTACGTCAAAAAATTGAAAAAGTGGGTCCTCAAGTGATTCAAACAGTTTGGGGTGTTGGTTATAAATTTGATGATTCGGGAGTTGGTCGCTAATGAAGTTACTTTACCAACAGATGTTGGCTTTCTTTGCCGTTATTATCACATTGGTTATTGTATTTGGTGTCCTATTTTTAAATTTTACAAGTGACATGGTTTATAAGAATACCTGGACTCAATTGGAAGGCTATTCAGATAGTTTAATGTCGGAATCAATGGCTTTAAAAACAATTGGGTCAAAAACCCAATTTAATCTAAATTTAAATAATTTACGAAATGCAGAATCAATTTTAAAAACGCAGAATGTCCGGTTTACTATTTATACAAAGAAATCTAAAATTATCTATCCTGCTAATGCGGTACAAGCTAATATAACAGCTGAACAGTGGGCAAAGTTGGAAAAAGGTGAGGTGGTTCATCGTACGCCACACACGAATAGACAGTTGAAAACAGATATTAAAGCAATTAGCATGACAGATATTTTGAAACCTTATTTCTATGATGGTAAGTTATATGCGGTCATATCGGTTGGCTCTAATGTGTCAAATATTCGAGCAAATATGAGTCAAATGACCCGAAACTTGGTTATCGCTTTTATTGTTTCTGTGATTGCTGGAATTATTTTAAGCTATCTTTTAGCGAGATATTCTATTTCTCGAATCAATCGTTTAAGACGAGCAACTAAAATGGTTGCTGATGGCAATTTTGATGTTCATATTGAAAGTGGACATCGTGATGAAATTGATGATTTGGCCCAAGATTTTGATGGCATGGTTTCGTCACTTCAAGAGTCTGAAAAAGAAATTAAGCGTCAAGAAGACCGGCGTAGACAGTTCATGGCGGATGCTGCTCATGAGATGAGAACGCCTTTAACAACCATCAATGGGTTGCTTGAAGGATTAGCATATGACGCAATTCCTGAAGAAAGTAAAGGGAAGAGTATTGAATTAATGCAAAGTGAAACCAAACGTTTAATTCGGTTGGTTAACGAGAATTTAGATTATGAAAAAATTCGCTCAAATCAAATAACACTTGCGCCAAGTCATTTTGATGCAGTTGTGGTTCTTAATAATATTGTTGAACAATTGACGAAAAAAGCGGTAGCCGCACATGATCAGATTGAATTAAATGTTCCCAAAACGGTCATGGTTTTTGCAGATTATGATCGATTTGTTCAAATTATTTTCAATATCACGCAAAATGCCATTCAATTTACTGAGTCGGGGACGATTCATATTTCAGCTGAACGTGGGTATCACGAAAGTATTTTCAGAATAACTGATTCGGGTATTGGTATGACAGAAGATCAGTTGAAGAATATTTGGGAACGTTACTATAAAGCTGATCCTTCTCGTAAAAATACGAAATATGGAGAATCTGGACTAGGCTTATCAATTGTGCATCAATTAATGGAACTTCATCATGGAAAAGTTGAAGTGACAAGTATTGAAGGCAAAGGAACGACATTTACGCTGACATTTCCAGATCAAGAATTTTAATTAAAAAATAATTACGGAATGATTTCTGTATTAAAGCATAAATTATCCTTTTTTATTTTATAATTGAATGATGTAATTAATTGAAGATGAGTTAATTGTTATTTTATTCTTAGCTAATTTTAATTTTTAATTATTAAAAAGGCTTATTTTCAGGGTATTTATAATCATATTACAAAATTGTTATGCTAAGATGACAAGGCTAAATGTTAAATTCTAAAAAAAAGATATATAATGTTATAACGAATTCAATAAGGAGTGATAACTAACTATGGGTCAAAAGTGGCATGATTTAAAAGAAAATGATTTTTTTATATTTATTGTTCGAACCGCCTTTTATTTTATCGTATTGGCGATGTTAGTTTATCTCTATTCATATAGAGGAATAAATAATGGTACTTTTATTTACAATGAATTTTAGAGGGGAGCTAAAAAATTGATAAAGAACGTCATTAAAAAAATTGATATGATCGCAATGTCTGATCCTGATCGTGTGGTATATAACAATTTAGGTGAGACAAACACGTATCAACAATTAAAAGAAAAATCTGATGCATTAGCGCTACATATTATTCATTTAAACTTAGATAAAAAATCGCCAATTATGGTGTACGGTAACCAAAAATTCAATATGTTAGTTGCTTTTCTGGGTAGTGTCAAAGCCGGCCATGCGTATATTCCAATTGATTCGCATTCACCTGCTGAACGTTTGGAATCAATTCAAAAAATTGCGAAACCAGTTGCTTGTATAGCAGTAGCGGAGTTACCTGAAGTTAAGCTCAATCTACCTGTAATTTTGCCAGCTGAATTAGCTGAAATTACTGAAAATGTTCAAGGGGTTGAAATACCTAATCCAAGAAATCAGGTATCTGGTGAGGAAACTTTTTATATTATATTCACGTCAGGTACAACTGGACAGCCAAAAGGGGTTCAAATTAGTCATAATAATTTGATAAGTTACGTGAACTGGATGATAACTGATTTTTCATTACCAGAACAGCCCAATAGTTTATCTCAAGCGCCATACTCGTTTGATTTATCAGTGATGGATGTGTATCCAACGTTGGTAATGGGAGGAAAGTTATCCGTCTTACCTCAAGAGGTTACGGATAACTTTAAGGCACTATTTCAAACGTTACCTACATTAGATTTACAAGTTTGGGTTTCGACACCCTCATTTATGGATATTTGTTTATTAGAGCCAACTTTTGATGCTGATCATTTGCCAGACCTTAGCCGCTTTTTGTTTTGTGGGGAAGAATTGACGCATAAGACAGCTGCAGCACTGAAACAGAGATTTCCAGAGGCAAAAATATTTAATTTGTACGGACCAACGGAGACAACGGTTGCGGTTTCAAGTATTGAGATAACAAATGAAATTTTGGCAGAATATCCACGATTGCCAATTGGTTATTCAAAAACGGATACGGAAATGGTCGTCGTTAATTCAGAAAATGAAATAGTTACAAATGGAGACGAGGGCGAGTTGATTATTGCTGGACCTGGTGTTTCAAAAGGATATCTCAATAATCCTGAGAAAACGGCTAGTGCCTTCTTTAAAATGGATGGCAAGGCTGCATATCGAACAGGGGATGCAGTAGTTAAATCTGCTGAGGGGTTACTTTTATATCGAGGTAGAATCGATTTTCAAGTTAAACTGCATGGCTACCGAATTGAATTAGAAGAAGTTGACCATTATGTGTCTTCGCATATGTTTGTGAAGCAAGCCATTACTATTCCAAAATATAATAAGGATCATAAGGTCTCGCAACTAATTGCTTATATTGTACAAAAAGAGCATCCTTTTCAACGGGATACCGAATTGACAGCAGCAATTAAAAAGGATTTAATGGATAAAATGATGTCATATATGATTCCACAAAGGTTTGTCTATGTTGATACGCTACCGTTAACTCAAAATGGAAAAATTGATCGGAAAAAATTGATAAATGAGGTAAATGCCTAATGGTTTCATTTCAACCTTATGTCAATCCAATGTACTTTTTATATCTGATAATTTTTTTCATGCCAATTATTGTTGGTTTACTTTACGGAAAGCGATTCAGAGTTTATGAAACGCTTGTCTCGTTAGTATTTATCTTTTTAATTTTTGGTGGTCCAAAGTTTCAAGAAGGATTTCATTTAGTTTTGTATGTTATTTTTGAAATTTTAATAATTTGGTTATACATGTCCTATCGTAAAAAGTATAATCAAACTTGGGTCTTTATTGTAGCGGTTCTTTTGGCGATAGCACCGTTATCAATCGTCAAGATTACACCAGCAGTTAATGATGGAATTCCTTCAATATTGGGATTCTTAGGGATTAGTTACCTGACATTTAAAGTTGTTCAAATGATTATGGAATCACGTGATGGGAGTATCAAGACATTTAATTTGATGCTAACCTTACAATTCTTATTATTCTTTCCAACAATTTCATCGGGTCCAATTGATCGATATAGAAGATTCGTCAAGGATTATCAAAGTGTTCCGAGTCGAGAAAAGTATCTAGAAATGCTACAAAAAGGTGTTTATTACATTTTTCTAGGATTTCTATATAAATTTCTATTAGCATACTTTTTTGGAACAATATTATTACCACATGTTGCACATATGGCGTTAATAGATGGTGGTATATCGTGGGCACTTGTTGGCTATATGTACACGTACAGTATGGATTTGTTTTTTGATTTTGCCGGATATAGTTTATTCGCGGTTGGTATCAGTTACTTTATGGGAATTGAAACACCAATGAACTTTAATAGACCCTTTATTTCACACAACATTAAAGATTTTTGGAATCGTTGGCATATGACATTGTCATTTTGGTTCCGTGATTATGTTTACATGAGATTAGTTTTTTTCATGATGAAACATAAATTAATTAAAAATCAGATAAAGACGGCAGCCGTTGGCTATTTTGCTTTGTTCTTGCTTATGGGATTTTGGCATGGTGTCACATGGTATTACATCGTATACGGTTTATTTCACGCGATTGCCATTATTATCAATGATACTTGGCTAAGATTTAAGAAGAAGCATAAAGCCAGTATTCCAAGTAATAAAGCAACTGAAATTCTAGCAATCGTGATTACGTTTAATGTCGTTTGTTTTAGTTTTTTAATCTTTTCAGGATTTTTAGATAAACTGTTTTTTTCATAAATGAATAATAAAAGGAGAATGGATATGAATACAAAAGAAAAAGTTTTAGAGATTTTAGAAAATGTAACAAATAGTGATGAGGTAAAAAATAATTTAGATTTAAACATTTTTGACGAGGGCTTATTAGATTCAATGGGCTCAATTCAATTAATTTTGGAATTACAAGACGGATTAGGGATTAATGTGCCAATTTCTGAGTTCGAACGTTCTGAATGGGCAACACCAAATCTAATTATTGAAAAAGTAGAAAGTATGATCTAGATGGGATTTAAGAAGAAATTATTCATGATTATTGGGCCTGTTATTGTGGCAATTATTTTATTACTTGTCATTTTACTTGCACCAGTCAAATATAGTTTCAGTTCTGCAAAAACTGAAGGAAAAGCGGCAATCTCTCAATCTAATAAGGTTTTAAAAGGTTCTGCTATTCGACAGGAAGCGTTGGAAGATGGTTACGTGGCATTTATTGGGTCATCAGAATTTTCTCGAATGGATTCAATGCATCCCTCTGTCCTAGCTCAAAAATATAAACGGTCATATCGGCCATTTTTAATGGGTACAGGTGGAACGCAATCACTTACGCATTACTTTGATTTACAAGGTATAAAGGGTCAATTAAAGAATAAAAAAGCGGTCTTCGTGGTATCACCACAATGGTTTGTGCCAGGCGGTGTCAAAAAAGGGGTATTTAACAATTTTTACTCGCCATTACAAACAACAGAGTGGTTATTATCTGCAAATGCGAATAGTCAGACAGACCGTTACGCAGCTGGTAGGTTTATCGATTTGATGTCTGGTGAGGGTAATGAGGCTGTGTTGAAAGCAATGCATAAGATTGCTAACGGTCATCCTTTATCTGAATTTGATGCCAGTCAGTTTCGTATCAAATTAACAATGTTACAGCATGAAGATCAACTATTTTCGGGGCACCCAATGATGAACCGATTACCGATTATTAATAAGCAAGTTAAAAACCTTCCAGCTAAATATGATTTGAATGCATTAAATGTTCTTGCGGGGCAATTTGGCGCCAAAGCAACGACTGATAATGATTTTGCAATCAAAAATAGTTACTGGAAACGTCATTTGAATAAAACAGTTGGTAAATTGGCGAATAAGCAAGTTAACTTGAATTATAATCGTTCAGTAGAATTTTCAGATTTTCAATTAGTTTTAAATCAGTTTGCTAAGCAGCATACGGATGTCTTATTTATTATCCCACCTGTTAATAAACGGTGGTCAAATTATACGGGATTGTCAACAGAGATGCTGGCTAATTATGATAGTAAAATTACACATCAATTAAAATCTCAAGGTTTTAACCGAATTGCTGATTTCAGCCAACGTGGTAATGAAAAATACTTCATGGAAGATACCATTCATTTGGGCTGGAAAGGCTGGGTTGCTGTTGATAGTTATGTGAACCCATTCTTAACGCAAAAGCAGGCTAAGCCAAAGTATCATTTAAGTAATGAGTATTATTCAGATGCTTGGCAACAAAAATTAAATTAGTGATAAAATGAGGTCTTATTGTGTAATGCAATAGGGCCTTATTTTTTTATAGATGATGAGGCAATACTAGTTATTTTAAATAATAAGTATGATTATTGTGTGAAATTGGCTAGAATAAAAAAATAAACATTGCTGAAAAATAAATTTCAGTAATGTTTATTTTTTATTTTGAACTTGAACTACTCGTGGTTGAGCTAGAAATAGCGGAACTTGATGAAGAACTTGACGATGCTTTTAATTCAGGAGCATCCGTTTTATATAAATCTGTCGTTGATTTATTGCCATTTTTTGAATAGAGGCTTGTCGAGTTCTTTTTAAGGCTTTCTTGCAACTTTAATAATTTGCTATATTGATTCTTATAATTATAGGCACTTGGTTGGACCGGTTTAAAATTCTTAGGTGTGTAATAACGTAACAGATTTTGATTATTAACAGTATCTGATAAACTTAATTCGGTACTGACCTGTGATTGGTCTTTTGTAATTGTTTTTTCAACAGCTGCAGACGGATGAGTGACTTCTTTACCAGTAGCATTGTCATAGATATTTGAATCTAAAACGGTATAGTCAGGGGTAATGAAGTTTTCATTTCTGAAGGCAACGGTTTGATCATGATTTTTAGAGAATAAATCAGTCCCAAATTGAACATAGGATGATGAATCGATACCTAACAAATGAAGCAGCGTAGGCAAGACGTCAACTTCGCCACCATATTGTTTTTGAACACCACCGTTTTTTGTTCCAGGAATATGGAGCATGAATGGCACACGCTGTAATTGCGTATTATCAAATGAGCTCCATGTTTCGGATGATTTACCCAGAAGTTGTGCTAGTTTTACATTTCTTGAATCTGAAATACCATAATGATCACCGTAAAGGACAATCATTGAGTTATCGTACAAACCAGATTTTTTTAAATACGTGAAAAGTTCTTTAACAGATTCATCTAAATAATGAGCTGTTTGGAAGTAATTATTAACGGATGTATCACCTGTATTTGGAACTTCAAAGTCTTTATTTTGCGCATCAATACCAAATGGAAAATGATTTGAAACGGTAATGAATTTAGCATAGAATGGTTGTTGTAATTTTTCTAAATATTTAACGGAATCATTGAATAATAATTTATCTTTCAAGCCATATTCAAGTGTATTGTTTGCAGAAGTATCATAATAACTTGAATCAAAGAAGTATTGATAACCCATACTCTTGTAAACTGAATCTCTATTCCAAAATGAACCGGTGTTACCATGGAATACCGCACTAGAATAGCCGGAAGTTTGATTTAAGATGGCTGGAGCTGCTTCAAAAGTATTTTCAGATCCAAGCGATGTGAAAACTGATCCTTGAGCTAAGCCGTAAACACTTGTTTCTAAGAGATTTTCAGCGTCGGAAGTCTTACCTTGTCCGACTTGATTGAAAAAGTTGGGAAAACTGTAGGTTTCTTTGCCGTTATAAAGCGAGTTTAAGAAAGGCGTTACTTCTTTACCATTTACTTTAAAGTTGATTAAGAACTGTTGGAAACTTTCTAAATGAATGACAATGACATTTTTACCTTTTGCAATGCCGTACATACTTGGATTTGGCGCCGCATAATGTGATTTTGTGAAATCAAGCACATCATTTAAATCATAACTTTCAGCAGTATCACGAACACGATTATTTTTAACTGTTTTAAAACTATCGTAAACTGTATAGGAGTCAATTCCTAGATACTTAACGATATAATTACGATCAAATGTTCTTGTAATTAATTGCGGACGATCAATTTCACCCAGAGTTAACGTTGCTAATGTTAGCATAATTGAGAATGATGTAATTGCAAAAGCGTGAGTCTTTTTAAAAGGTTGCGGACTGAATTTTAAAAAACGAGTTAAAAATAAAAGAATAATCAAGGCTAAATCAATAATGTAAAAAATATCATGTGGTTTCATTAGGGCAAAGGAACTACCACTAATGCCTTCAGAAACTTTGGAATAGCCTAACATAGTGTTAATTGTCATAAAATCAGTGAATTCTCGATAGTAGATGATATTGAAAAATAATAATGCTGAGTTTGCGATATAAATAAGAAACATGACTAGATATGAAATGACTGGCTTTTTTATGTATAGTGCGAGCCCAAGTAGTAACATTGTCGTTCCAATGGGATTTAATAAGAGAATAAAATATTGATAAATTCCTGAAACACCTAGTTTAAAATCAACTAGGTATGCAGTGATTGTTTTCAACCAAAAAAGAAATAAGAGTAAGGTGAAAAAGCCAAGCTTTGTATTGAGAAATGTTCTGAATCGTTTGAGTGTTTGCACGGTTTGAACCGTCCTTTCAAGTATGATCATGCTAAAGTCGTCATTCTAGTTTACAGGTTATAGTAAATTTGTGTCAATCTATGTCACAGCTTATTAATGCATTTTTAAGTTATTAAATTTTCATGAAAATTAAGGTGTGTATTAAAAAAAGGTGCTTTTATTTGTTAAAATTGTGGAAAGAGAATGGAAAGTGGGGCTGAGATAATGCTATTTTTATCAAAATTATATGAATTTGTATTACAGCATTACTCACAAGGGATTAATCACTTCCCATTAATTCATCTTATCTTTCTTAGTGTTGATAAAACTATTTTTTATTTAATCGTCTATCTCGTTATCCGAACAGGTATAGGATTCTATCAAAGGAAGAAGATAAGTTTTAAAATAGAATTTGTGAGATTCTTATTAGCGGCATACCTCATTTTATTAATTGAATTAACAGTCTTTAGACATGTCTATTTTCCTTGGGATATCAGACTAAGTACCAACTATAATTTTCAAATGATTAACTGGAAACCATTAATTGAAACAATTAAATTGACAAATGGACAATCTTCGTTCGATTTCGTGTATAATCTATATGGTAACATTCTTTGGTTTGTTCCGTTAGGAATTATTTTACCCAGATTAAAGCAGTTCAAAAAGCATTCTCTAGTAAAAACAATGTTGGTGGGTATTGGTTTGTCAATCAGCATTGAATGTGGACAGTTTATACTAGGATCCGGAATTAGTGATATAGACGACGTGATTTTTAACTCGTTTGGCACATTAATAGGCTGTGGGCTATATCTTATCTTAAATCGAATATTAACTAAGAAAAAAATATTAAAAAATAAAAGGAGTGCTAGTCATTGAGAAAAGTAGAAATTATTTCACATGCAGCAAAAAAGTTTAAAAATGGGTATCCATTAATTGATAAAGAAGATTTACAAACAACACGTGATTTTAAAGAAGGGGAATGGGTTGCCTTAACATTACATAATCAATTTGTTGCTTATGGTTACTTTGCCGAACAAAATCGTGGGGATGGCTGGATTTTTTCACGAAATGAAGAAGCACGTATAGATGAGGACTTTTTCTCGAAATTATTTAATAATGCCAGAATGAACCGTAAGTCATTATTTACTAATAAAGATACAAATGCTTTCCGCTTTTTTAATGGTGAAGGAGAAGGTATTGGTGGATTAACAATTGATTACTACGATGATTACTATGTATTTACATGGTACAGTTTAGGTCTTTATCAACACAAAGATATGATTTATAGCGCATTTTCTGATGCCGTTACAAGTTACAAAGGTATTTATGCTAATCTTCGTTATGATACAAAAGGCGAACCTTCAACCTTTAAAGTCCGCGGAAAAGATGCGCCTACACCACTTATCGTTAAAGAAAATGGGCTTCAATTTGCCGCATATCTTAATGAAGCAACGACAGGTTTATTCTTAGAACAACGTGAAATGCGTAAAGCAATCATGAACAAGTACGCTGAAGGAAAATTGGTTTTTAATGGCTTTAGTAATACAGGTGCCACATCAGTTGCTGCGTCAGTCGGTGGTGCGCTTAAAACAGTTAGTGTTGATGTTTCTCATAAAAATATCGACCGGACAAAAGAACAATTTGCACTAAATAACATTGATCCTGAAAAGCAAGAAATTCGTGGAATGGATGTCTTCGGATATTTAGATTATGCGAAGAAACATCATATTATTTATGATTTGGTTATTTTGGATCCACCAAGTTTTGTTCGTTCAAAGAAAAGAACATTCTCAGTTCAAAAGGATTATGTCCAACTTGCTGAAGATGCCATTGATATTACACAAAAAGATGGTGTCATTATGTTCTCAACAAATGCAGCAGGGCTAAGCATTAAAAAATTAAAAGAACAAATTACGGAAGCATTCGCAAACAAGAATCGTTCGTTCACGTTACTTGAAACATTCCGATTATCGAGTGATTTTGTGACGAATAAAGAATACCGTCAAGGTAATTATTTAAAAACATTAGTCATTAAAGTTGATTAATCAAAAAGCAATCTTATTATTTATGAATAAGATTGCTTTTTTTGTGCATAAAATAAAAATAAATTAATAAAGGAAAATGCTTGTTTTTAAACGTTCTTGCGCGGTTTTGATGAGGTTCGCATGTAACCCGTTTCAAATGTTGTTACGGCAATCATTAAATTTTTGATTTTAGGGTTGTAAATGCGGTTACTTTACTGCTAAAATAGTTAAATCGCGAAAAAGAATAATGAGAGAGAATAGAGGATTGAATTAATTATGATTATCTTAATGGCATTAATCCCTGCAATTGCATGGGGGAGTATTGGACTTATAAGTGGAAAACTTGGTGGAACTGCCAACCAACAAACAGTTGGTATGACATGGGGTGCCTTAATTTTTGGAATTGCCATTTATGGCATTTATCAACCAGAAATGAGCGGTAAAGTTTGGATTATTGGTATTATTTCAGGTTTATTCTGGAGTTTAGGTCAAAACCAACAATTTCATGCGATGAAAGCAATTGGTATTTCAAAAGCTGTTCCTGTTTCAACTGGGTTGCAGTTAGCAGGTAATGCTTTAGCAGGTGTCATTTTATTCAGTGAATGGAAGACAACTCAAATGGTTATTATTGGAACAATTGCAATGATCGTTATTATTGCAGGTGCTGCTTTGACATCATTAAGAGACAAAAAAAGTTCAGTTTTGTCTGACTCACATAAAGCTGAAAACACAGCTGCAGGAGTACGTGCTATCGCCTTGTCTACAGTAGGGTATGTCGGCTATACAATTGTTGTTCATTACGCAACAGTTAATATGGCAGCTGCTGAATCAAGAGCATTCACAATGGCAACAATTTTGCCACAGGCAGTTGGTATGGTTATCGGTGCTGGATTCTACGCACTTCTTGCACATGAAGTTATTATGAAATCGGCAACATTTAAAAATATTTTAACAGGACTTATTTGGGGCGCTGGTAACATCTTTATGTTCTTATCAATTCCTAGATTAGGTCAAGCGGTTAGTTTCTCATTTTCTCAAATGGGTATTGTTATCTCAACATTTGGTAGCATCTACTTGTTAGGTGAAAAGAAAACCAGTCGTGAAATGGTCTATGTGACACTTGGATCAATTCTTGTTATTGTTGGTGTTATTATGTTAGGAATTATGAAAACTTTATAAAATAGTAAAGGGGAGCTAGCCAATGGATTTAAGAAAAAAGGAATTTGCGGCAACTAATAATGTCAGTAAATTGAAACGAACTCTTAAAACCAGTGACCTTATTCTCTTAGGCTTGGGTGCAATTGTTGGTACGGGGATTTTCGTTGTTACGGGAACTGCTGCCAGTCAAGAGGCCGGCCCTGCTCTTATTTTGTCGTTTGTTATTGCTGCAGTTGCAGTGATAATGAACGGCTTTTCTTATGCAGAATTTTCATCGAGAATACCGGTTTCTGGTGGTTCATATAATTATGTTTATGTTATTTTTGGCGAATTTATCGCTTGGTTCGTCAGTTGGTTTACTATTTGCGAATATATTTTAGCTGGCGCGTCTGTAGCTTCGGGCTGGTCAGCGTATATGCAAGGCTTCTTGATGGGTCTTAATATTCAGCTGCCAGTTGCGCTGAGTGCTTCATATAATGCCTCAAAAGGGTCGTATGTTGACATTATCGCTGTTGTAATTACGCTATTAGTTACGTGGTTGACAACATTTGAAGCTAAAAAAGCGTTGCGCTTAAGTAAAGTTATGGTATTTGTGAAGTTTGCAATTATTATTTTGTTTGTCGTGGTAGGGGTCTTTTATATCAAGCCAGGTAACTGGCAGCCATTTATGCCATTTGGTACGAGCGGTGTTATGAGTGGGGCTGCACTGGTGTTCTTTGCCTTCTTAGGTTTTGAATCAATCGCAATGGCCTCAGATGAGGTGGTTGATCCGCAAAAGACAATCCCAAAGGGAATCATTGGTGCAATTAGTATTTCAGCTATTTTTTATATTATTGTAACGTTAGTGCTGACGGGGATTGTCCCTTATACACAATTAAATGTGAGCGATCCGGTTGCATTTGCGATGCGTTTTGTTAATCAAAGCCTTATTGGGAATGTTATCTCTGTTGGTGCCATAATGACGCTTTTAAGCGTTTTGATTTCTTTGGCGTATGGTTTATCGAGGATGCTTTATTCGGAGGCTAGAGACGGTTTATTGCCCAAATACCTAACAAAAATTAGCAAGAAAACGAATGCACCTAAATCAGCATCATGGACGGTTGGCATCTTAATCGCAATTGCCAGTGGGTTGATGTCTATCGAGAGTTTGGCTAAATTAACCAATATCGTGACATTGTCGGTACTTGTTATTTTAGCTTTAGCTTTAATTAGTTTAAGAAAACAATTTGGTCAACCAAGTAAAGGTCAATTTAGAGTGCCTTTTGTACCGTTATTACCTATTTTATCTATTATTATTTCAATTTATCTGATGATTCAGTTACCACTTAATATTTGGATTGCCTTCTTAATTTGGATTATTTTAGGGCTAATTGCCTACTATGGTTATGGCTATTCACATAGTAAGCAAAAAAAATAATCAATTTTGTAATTAAAGTTCCGTTTAACTGTTATATTTTCTAGTAAGTATTGTATAATGTAAGTTGTTAAATAAAGAATATGAGGGAGATAATTAAAATGGCACATATTTCATTCGATAGTTCTAACTTATCAAAATTCGTTCAAGACAATGAACTTGGCGAAATGCAAGCTCTTGTTACTGCAGCAGATAGTGAATTACGCAACGGTACAGGCGCAGGTAGTGACTTCCGTGGATTCTTAGATTTACCTAAGGACTATGATAAAGAAGAATTTGCTCGTATTAAAACAGCAGCTAAAAAAATTCAATCTAATTCAGAAGTTTTAGTCGTTATTGGTATTGGTGGTTCATATTTAGGTGCTCGCGCAGCTATTGAATTCTTAAACCATACATTCTATAACTTATTACCAGCTGAAAAAAGAAATGCACCCCAAATCTTATTCGCTGGAAACTCAATCAGTCCTTCATACGTGCATGATTTAGTTGATTTGATTGGCGACCGTGATTTCTCAGTTAATATTATTTCAAAATCTGGGACAACAACAGAACCATCAATTGCTTTCCGTGTATTCAAAGAAAAATTGATTGCAAAATACGGTAAAGAAGAAGCTAACTCACGTATCTATGCAACAACTGATCGTAAAGTTGGGGCTTTAAAAGTTGAAGCTGACGCTGAAGGCTACGAAGCATTCGTTATCCCTGATGACGTTGGTGGCCGTTTCTCAGTTCTTACTGCTGTTGGTTTATTACCAATTGCTGCTTCAGGTGCTGATATTGATGCCTTGATGCAAGGTGCTGAAGACGCTCGTGTTGAATACTCAAATGCTGATTTAACAAAAAATGAAGCTTATCAATATGCAGCTTTACGTAACATTTTATACCGTAAAGGCTACACAACTGAAATTCTAGAAAATTACGAACCAAGTTTACAATATTTCTCAGAATGGTGGAAACAATTGATGGGCGAATCTGAAGGTAAAGATCAAAAGGGTATTTACCCATCTTCAGCTAACTTCTCAACTGATTTACATTCATTAGGTCAATATATTCAAGAAGGCCGTCGTAATTTGATGGAAACTGTTATCAACGTGGGAACTCCCGTTAATGATACTGCTATTCCTGAAGAAGAAGGCGATCTTGATGGCTTAGGTTACTTAGAAGGCAAGACAATGGACTTTGTTAATACAAAGGCATTCCAAGGTGTTGTTATGGCTCATACTGATGGTAATGTTCCTAATATGATTTTGAACATTCCTACACAAGATGCTTACACATTAGGTTACACGATCTACTTCTTTGAAGCAGCTGTTGCTGTATCTGGTTACTTGAACGGTATTAACCCATTCAACCAACCAGGTGTTGAAGCATACAAGAAGAACATGTTTGCATTATTAGGCAAACCTGGCTTCGAAGATCTTTCAAAAGAATTAAACGCACGTCTTTAAGATAAATTGCCTAAATTTTTAGGTTCTTCGTCAACTGTTGTTGGTGGATAATATTATGAAGGTTCTAATCATTTTAGGTTCTTCGTCAACTGTTGTTGGTGAATGATATTATGAAGGTTCTAATCACTTAGTGATTAGGCCTTTTTTTGTATGAATCTTAAGGGTATAAAATATTCTGATGCGAAATCTATAAAAGTTTCTAAAACCAAAACTAACGCGTTTAATGACCTTT
>NZ_JBSOLI010000024.1:0-1414 GCF_054941065.1 Dellaglioa sp. BT-FLS60 | reverse complement strand
AATAACAGTTTTTTTGTATAATGACAAAAAAAGACCCAAAAGCCATAAGACTTTTGGGTACGGTTTATCCAAATCCATTATCGTTCAACCACCACAGATGAATTAATAAGAAAGAAGGAATCTCCGCATGTCTAATCATACTAAATTTTGGCTTGGAATAGAAGACAATAATCTAATGATTATTGATTATGAGACATCTAATGATGGTGTCACCAGGTTTAACGGTATTCTCGATTACCAGCCGAAGGCTTGTCCCAACTGCGGTATTAAGCACGAAGGTCAGATAATTAAGTATGGTTGGCGTCAAACAACCATTCGTTATCCTAAAGTATTAGGAAAAAATATTATTTTGTCTCTCAAACGCAGATATTTTAAATGTAACGAGTGTCAATCATACTTTTTAGCTCAAACTAGTGCAGTCCCTAAGAACTGTACGATTTCCAATACTTCTAGAAAACTCTGTTTAACTAAATTGACAGAACCCGTTTCTTTAACTCACATTGCTGATGAAATTTCGACTTCTGATTCCTTTGTAGGTCGTATTCTCATGGCCTCTGAACGGGATTTTAAACCTAATTATAAATTTTTACCCAATGTTCTACTCCTTGACGAAGTCAAGAGTACTAAATCTGCTACAGATGCCATGAGTTTTGAATTTATGGATGCTAGTAATCATGAATTAATCGATTTTTTATCTTGTCGACGACTCTACCAAATACAACGCTATTTTTATCGTTATTCAGCTACAGCTAGAAAAAACGTGAAGATTATTGTGACTGATATGAATTATACCTATCCTAAACTAGCCAAAGAAATCTTTCCTAATGCGATTGTTATTATCGATAAATTTCATATTATCAATTCAGTGAATCGTGGATTCACCAAAACTAGAATCAAACTTATGAAAGAACTGCCAACATCATCACAAGACTATAAGGCCCTAAAACGTTACTGGAAGCTCCTATTAAAACCGGCTGAAAATCTGGATTACAAGAATTTTAAAAAATGGACCTACTTTCCATACTTAACAACAGAAATTGATATCATTGACCATTTACTAAGTTTAAATCCAGAATTGAAAAAGGCATATGAACTCATGAACCAAATTAGATCAGCCCTTCACCTAAAAGATTGGAAGTCCTATGATTCAGCAATTAAAAACACCGAAGGTTGTTCCGAAGAAATGACTAAAAGTATTGAAACGTTGTTTCTTCACCATTTTGAAATTAAAAATACCTTTAATCATCATTATTCTAACGGTCCTTTAGAAGGCACAAATAATAAAATAAAGGTCATTAAACGCGTTAGTTTTGGTTTTAGAAACTTTTATAGATTTCGCATCAGAATATTTTATACCCTTAAGATTCATACAAAAAAAGGCCTAATCACTAAGTGATTAGAACCTTCATAATAT
>NZ_JBSOLI010000023.1:0-480 GCF_054941065.1 Dellaglioa sp. BT-FLS60 | reverse complement strand
CTCTAGAGTTTGATCATGGCTCAGAACGAACGCTGGCGGCATGCCTAACACATGCAAGTCGAACGAGATCCTTCGGGGTCTAGTGGCGCACGGGTGCGTAACGCGTGGGAATCTGCCCCTTGCTTCGGAATAACAGTTAGAAATGACTGCTAATACCGGATGATGACTTCGGTCCAAAGATTTATCGGCAAGGGATGAGCCCGCGTAGGATTAGGTAGTTGGTGGGGTAAAGGCCTACCAAGCCGACGATCCTTAGCTGGTCTGAGAGGATGATCAGCCACACTGGGACTGAGACACGGCCCAGACTCCTACGGGAGGCAGCAGTGGGGAATATTGGACAATGGGCGAAAGCCTGATCCAGCAATGCCGCGTGAGTGATGAAGGCCTTAGGGTTGTAAAGCTCTTTTACCAGGGATGATAATGACAGTACCTGGAGAATAAGCTCCGGCTAACTCCGTGCCAGCAGCCGCGGTAATACTA
>NZ_JBSOLI010000022.1:0-53582 GCF_054941065.1 Dellaglioa sp. BT-FLS60 | reverse complement strand
TAAAAATTTTAGCCAGTATCGTTTACGTATTTTGAGTACAATTAAATTTTAAGCAAAAAAAGAAACCTGTTATCAAATAACAGATTTCTCAATGACAATTTCACCAACAACAGTTGACGAAGAGCCAAAATAACTAACTAAATACGTTATTATATGTGTAAAATTCAAAATAAAAAGTCTGACAATGTTGAATAACCAACATTATCAGACTTTCTAAATTAATATTCAGAATCTATTTTCTTAAGCAATTGATCAATTTTGTCACCATATTGTACTGACTCATCTCTCACAAAAGCTAATTCTGGTGTTTTGTAAATTGACAATCTTGATCCAAGTTCACCACGGATTAATCCAGAAGCTTTTTCTAAACCACGTTGTGTTTTTTGTGCATCTGATGCCATATTTGACAAAATACTGTAGTAAATTGTCGCCTGTTGTAAATCACCAGTCACATTTACACCCGTAATTGTAACACCTTCAACACGAGGATCTCTCACTCGTTTTAAAAGAATGTCATTAACTTCTTTTTGAATTTCTTGTGATAAACGACCCACACGATAATGTTGTGTCATTTCATATCCTCCTAATAGTTGTTATGAATTATTTAACTGGAACTTCTTCCATAACGTAGGCTTCAATTTGGTCGCCTTCTTTAATGTCATTGTATTTTTCAATCATGACACCACATTCGAAACCTTGTTTAACCATCTTAACGTCATCTTTAAAGCGTTTCAAACTTGCTAATTTACCTTCATAAATCACAATTCCGTCACGAATTAAACGAACGCCACTATCTCTTTCAATGTATCCTTCAGTGACATAAGCACCACCGATTGTACCAACTTTTGTAACTTTGTATGTTTCACGAATTTCAACTTGACCTGTAATTTTTTCTTCGTAAACGGGTTCAAGCATCCCTTTCATTGCAGTTTCAATTTCTTCAATCGCGTTATAGATAACACGATGTAAGCGAATATCAACTTCATCAGCTTGTGCTTGAATTTTAGCTTGAGGTGTTGGGCGAACATTGAACCCAATAATAATTGCATTACTTGCCTCTGCTAAAGTCACATCACTTTCAGTAATTGCACCAGCAGCTTGATGAATAATGTCAACGCGAACGCCTTCAACATCAATTTTCTTCAAACTACCTGCAAGAGCTTCAACTGAACCTTGAACATCCGCCTTGATAATAACAGTAACTTCTTTCAATTCGCCTTCTTTAAGTGAATCAAACAAATTATCAAGTGTCACATGCGTCACATTTCCACGTTCTTTTGTTAAAGCACGTTTAGCACGTTCTTCACCAGCTGCACGAGCAGTCTTTTCATCATCAAAGACAACGAAACGATCACCAGCACCTGGAACATCATTCAAACCAGTAACTTCAACTGGCGTAGCGGGTTTAGCTTTATTGACTTGACGCCCTTTATCATTTGTCATAGTACGGACACGTCCAAAACTATTACCAACAACGATTGGATCTCCAACTTTTAAAGTCCCTTGTTGAACAAGTAATGAAGCAACTGTACCACGGCCTTTATCAAGACGAGCTTCGATTACAGAACCAATCCCTTTTTGTTTTGGATTTGCTTTCAATTCAAGAACTTCAGCTTCAAGTAAAATCATTTCTAACAATTCATCAAGGTTTTCACCAGTCTTCGCTGAAATTTCGACGAAGATAGTGTCACCACCCCAACTTTCAGGAATTAATTCATATTCAGCTAATTGTTCTGTAACATGAGCAGGATTTGCACCAGGTTTATCAATTTTATTAACTGCAACAATAATAGGAACATTAGCAGCTTTAGAATGATTAATGGCTTCGATTGTTTGAGGCATAACCCCATCATCAGCAGCAACAACTAAAACTGTAATATCAGTAATATCAGCACCACGAGCACGCATATTCGTAAATGCAGCATGTCCTGGTGTATCCAAGAATGTAATTGTTTTATTATCATGTCTTACTTGATAAGCACCAATATGTTGTGTAATACCACCGGCTTCACCATCAGTAACATGTGTATGACGTAATTTATCAAGTAAAGTAGTCTTACCATGATCAACGTGACCCATGATTGTAACAACTGGTGGTCTTGAAACAAGATTGTCTTCGTTACTAATTTCTGCATCAAACAATTTATCAATATCAGCAACATCAACATCAACCTTAGCTTCTGACTTGATTCCATATTCAGATGCTAAAATTTCAATTGTATCTGTATCAAGTGTTTGATTTTGGTTAACCATAACACCTAGCATGAATAATTTTTTAATGATTTCTGCTGGTTCACGATGAATCTTTTTAGCGATTTCAGCCACATTTGTTGCATCATTATAGAATAAAATTTCTGGTAATGGTTTATCTTTTCTAGGTGATACTGGTGGTTTTGGTGTCGTTGAACGACGATTTTTCTTATTTCTGTTACGTTTGTTATAAGGATTATTCCCATAACGGTTATTATTGTTAAATCTCGAACGTCCTTGCTGATTAGCGTTACCGTTATTAGCTGTTCTAGCACTTGATTGCGTACTATTTTGAGGACGATTTGCAGGTTTATCACTTGTTGTTCTTGGTGCAACATTAGTTGTCTTTGCTGCTGGTTTTGATGTTGCTTGTGTTGTTTTTTGAGCAGCAGGCTTGTGACTTGTTGTCTTTGCTGCTGGTTGTACTGCTTTTTTTACAACTGGTTTACTTGTTGCTGCTTTAGGGGCAACTTTTGTAACAGGTTTCTTTGCTGCACCTTTTTTAAAGTTATCACGAATTTGACGTTCTTCATTGTCCCCAATAGTTGACATATGATTTTTCACATCAAAACCCTTAGTCGTTGCGAAATCGATAATATCTTTCGTATTTAAATCTAGCTCTTTAGCTAATTCATAAATTCTTTTTTTTCCCATATTTGCATGCTCCTTCTATATATCCATTAAGTCACACATCCTTCTGCTAAAACCTTTATCGGTAATAGCATAAACCGTGCGCTGTTGTCCAACGGCTTCGCTTAAAATGGCTTTTGAAAAGCCAACATATAATTTCACATTATAACTGTTACACTTATCTGTTACTTTTTTTAAAGTCGCTTGTCCACAATCTTCAGAAAGAATTACCAACTTGGCATTATTTTTTCTGACTGCATTCAATACTAATCCTTCACCAGTTACCAACATACCTGCGCGTCTGGTCAAGCCCAGCATTTGTAAGAATTTTTGACTATTTTTCATCTTTAAATAATTCTCGTCTAGCTACTTGGTGATCAACATATTCGACAAGCTCTTCATAAAATGACTCGTCAATTTTAATACCGAACGCTTTATTAAACGTTCTTTCTTTTTTTGCTTTTTTTGCCACATCTACATCAAGAAAAATATAAGCACCACGTCCTGGCTTTTTACCAGTTGGATCTAACGATACTTCATTTTCTTTATTTTTTACAACACGAACAAGTTCTTTTTTAGGCTTCATTTCACCTGTAACAATATCTTTTCGCATTGGAATTTTACGATTAATCATTTCTAAATTGCCTCCAAATCAATTACCGATCAATTTTTGGTCGGCTTATTCGTTTGTTTCAGAAACTGGTTCTGCTTCACTACTATTAACCATATCAGATTCAGATTTAATATCAATTTTAAACGTCGTTAATTTTGCAGCTAATCTAGCATTTTGACCTTTTTTACCAATTGCTAATGATAATTGGTGATCTGGCACAACAACTGTACAAGCATGGTCATTTTCAGGATTAAATATAACATTAACAACTTCTGCAGGGTTCAATGCGTTTGCAATGTATTTTGCAGGATCTTCATTCCATTCAACAATATCCATATTTTCGCCTTTTAATTCATTAACGATTGTTTGAACACGTTGACCTTTAGGCCCAACACAAGTCCCCACAGCATCAATATCTGGGTTATTTGAACGAACAGCAACTTTAGCACGGTCACCAGCTTCACGAGCGATTGACACAATCTCAACTGTTCCATCATAAATTTCAGGAACTTCTTGTTCAAATAATCGTTTTAACAAATCAGGATGTGAACGACTAACAAAAACTTGAGGACCTTTAGCAGCATTCTCAACTTTTGTAATATAAACTTTTATTCGATCATGTGGATTGAAGCTTTCACCAGGAATTTGGTCAATTTTAGCTAAAACGGCTTCTACTTTACCCAAGTTTACATAAATGTAACGATTATCATGGCGTTCTACTTCACCACTAACAATTTCGTTTTCATATTGAATATATTGATCATAAACAATACTACGTTCAGCTTCACGAACACGTTGCATAATTACTTGTTTAGCAGTTTGTGCAGCAATTCGGCCGAAATCTTTAGGCGTTACTTCAAAGCGAATAGAATCGCCGATTTCGTAAGCTTTGTTAATTTCTAAAGCATCTTTCAAACTCACTTCAAGACGTGAATCAAAGACTTCTTCAACAACTTCTTTGACAGCATAAACTGAAATATTACCTTTTTTTGAATCAAATTCTACTTCGACATTTTGTGCTTGATTATAATGACGTTTGTATGCTGAAACAAGTGCTGCTTCAATAGCATCAATAATAACTTCTTTTTTGATACCTTTTTCTTCTTCCAGCACCGTTAGTGCACTTAATAGTTCTTTACTCATCTTTAATTTGCTCCTTTATAAAAGACTGTTTAAAATTTGATAGCTAAACGCGCCTTAGCAATTTTTTTACGAGGAATAACAAGCGTTCTCTTACGCGTTTTATCCATATAAACAATAGTTAATTCATCTGACGTTAATTCTTTTAATGTCCCTTGAAAAATCTTAGCGCCATTAATGGGTTCATATAATGACACGTTGACGTATTCATTCACGGCTCTTTCATAATCTTTTTCTTTTTTCAAAGGTCTTTCAGCACCAGGTGATGAAACCTCTAAAAAGTAGGCCTGTGGAATTGGATCAGGATTAATCTCATCTAATTTTTCACTTAAAATATCGCTGACAGCGGCACATTCTTCAATTTTAATGCCTTCAGGTTTATCAATGTAAACTCTTAAAAACCAACTTGGGCCTTCTTTAACAAATTCAATGTCAACCAATTCAATGTTTTGTTCATCAACAATTGGCTGAACTAGCTCTGTGACAGTCTCTATAACAGTACTCACACTTTACCCTCCTTACATTTTTCCAATAAAAAGAGTGAGCATCGCTGCTCACTCAAACAAGATATCAAAATACTTTCTTTAATATAGCATAATTTTATGAAAACATCAACAAACTGCCTAGTTATCACTTTTATCAAATCTCTTTAAAAAAAGACATCATCAAAAATGGATAATTGATTTTCATCTGGCAATGCCTTCAAGACGTTGTTTTCCGTCATATACTCAATTAAAGATTTAGACACTTTACCACGTTTAGCTAAATCTTCTTTAGATAAAAATGGACGCTCTTCACGAGCAGCAATAATCTGCTTAGCAACATTATTACCAAGACCTGGTACGGCTCTAAACGGCGCAATTAATTTATTACCTTCGATTAACCAGTTTGAATCATCTGACTTATCTAGATCAATCATTTCAAATTCAAATCCACGTTCAAGCATTTCATTTCCTAATTCAAGAACAGTCAACAAGTTTTTCTCTTTTGTTGATGCTTCCATCCCTTTATCAGTAATTTCTTTCATTGCCTTTTTCACAGCATCTTTACCGTGTGACATTGCAACTAAATCAAAATCATCGGCTCTCACACTGAAATAAGCACAGTAATATAACATTGGAAAATAAACTTTATAATAAGCAATCCGCAATGCCATTAAAATGTAGGCTGCAGCATGTGCTTTAGGGAACATGTACTTGATTTTCAGACAAGCGCCAATATACCAATCAGGAATTTTTGCTTCTTTCATTTCAGTTTGATAATCGTCAGAAATACCTTTCCCTTTTCGAACACCTTCCATAATGTTGAAAGCACTACCTGCTTCCATACCCATGTGAATGAGTCCCATCATGATATCATCACGACAGCCAATAACCTCAGGCATCGTAATCGTCCCATTAGAAATCAGTTCTTCAGCATTGCCCAACCACACATCTGTCCCATGTGATAAACCAGAAATTTTTAGTAATTCAGCAAACGTTTTAGGCTTTGTTTCCTCTAACATTCCTCGAACAAATCTCGTTCCAAATTCTGGAATGCCTAATGTACCCGTTTTTGAGAAAATCTCGTCGCTAGTTACACCAAGTACTTCAGGGCCTTGGAATATCTGCATAACCCCTTTATCGTCCGTAGGGATTGTTTTTGGGTCAACACCTGATAAATCTTGTAACATTCTAATCATAGTAGGATCATCATGACCAAGAATATCCAATTTCAAAATATTATCATGAATAGAATGGAAATCAAAATGAGTCGTCTTCCATTCTGAAGTTGAATCATCAGCCGGATACTGAATAGGCGAAAAGTCATAAACATCCATATAATTTGGCACAACTAAAATACCACCAGGATGTTGCCCAGTCGTCCGTTTAACCCCAGTTGATCCTTTAGCTAATCGATCAATTTCAGCATTTCTGAACGTTGCACCAGTATCACGCTCATAGCCTTTAACGTAACCATAAGCTGTCTTATCTGCGACAGTTCCAATAGTTCCTGCCCGGAAAACATAGTCTTCACCAAAAAGAACTTTCGTATAATTATGGGCGATTGCTTGATAATCACCCGAAAAATTTAAATCTATATCGGGAACTTTATCCCCGTAAAAGCCAAGGAAAGTTTCAAATGGAATATCATGCCCATCTTTATCCAAAGGTGTCCCACATTTAGGGCAGTCTTGGTCTGGTAAATCAAAACCAGATCCATATTCACCCTTTTCATAAAAATGTGAATACTTACAATTTGGGCAACGATAATGAGGTGGTAATGGATTAATTTCTGTTATCCCAGTCATAGTTGCAACAAAACTTGATCCAACAGATCCACGGGACCCCACCAAATAACCATCTTTATTAGATTTATGAACCAATTTTTGCGAAATCAAATAAATAACTGAGAATTCGTTGTCAATAATACTTGTCAGTTCTTTATCGATCCGTTTAACAACTGTATCAGGTAGTTCTTCTCCATAAAGTGCATGAGCACGGGTATACGTCAACTGCTTTATTTCTTCTTCAGAACCATCAATTTTCGGTGCGTATAATCGATCTTTAACTGGTGAAATATCATCAGCAATCATATCAGCAATTAAATTCGTATTGGTTACCACAATTTCTTTAGCAACATCTGCACCCAAAAATTGAAAGCCATCTAACATTTCGCCTGTTGTTCTAAAATGTGCATCAGGTAAAATAGAACGATTAAGCGGATTGGCACCACCCATTGAATTAATCAAGATTTTACGATAAATACCATCTTCAGGGTTCAAATAATGAACATCTCCAGTTGCAACAACAGGTTTATCCATTTCGTGCCCTAAATCAACCATATTTTGTAAAATTTCTTCTAAATTTTGATTATCTTTAATTAATTCTTGATGAATTAAGGGCTCATACAAGGCTTTAGGCTGAATTTCTAAATAATCATAGAACTTCGCCTTTTCCTTAGCCTCTTCCATCCCTTTTTGCATCATGGCTGTAAATACTTCACCTGAATCACACGCCGAACCAACAATAATCCCTTCGCGATATTTGTTCAACTCGCTTCGAGGAATCCGTGGCATCCGATAAAAGTAATCAATCATAGAAGTTGATACTAATTTAAACATATTTTTAAGACCAACTTGGGTTGTTGCAAGCAACGTAACATGAAATGGTCGCGCTTGTTTATAAGCACCGTGTTCTCCCATATGGTCATTTAATTGAATATGCGATTCAATATCAAATCGTTCTTTAGCATCTTTCAGAAATAGATGACATAAAAGTCCTGTCGTTTCAGCATCATAGATGGCACGATGATGGTGTTCCAAATTAACATTAAACTTTTTAGCAAGCGTATTTAATCTAAAGCCTTTTAATTCCGGATGTAAAAATCTTGCCAATGTTAACGTATCAATAATTGGATTTTGCATGGGTTCCATCCCGTAACGTTCATATCCAGTATTCATAAAACCAATATCAAAACTAGCATTATGAGCAACTAAGATACTATCTTCTGAAAATTCTCTAAATAGTTTAAAAACTTCTTCTTCAGATTTTGACCCATGAACCATTTCGTCCGTAATTGACGTTAGGTTAGTGGTCGTTTCAGATAATGGATGACCTGGATCAATAAATTCATCAAATTCTTCAATGACATTACCTTTATTCATCTTAACGGCAGCTAATTCAATGACTTTATCAAATCGAGCAGACAAACCCGTTGTTTCCGTATCAAATGTCACATAAGTTGCTTCTTCTAAATTCACATCTTTATCATTAAATGCAATCGGAATACCATCATCAACAACGTTTGCCTCAACGCCATATAAAATTTTAACCTTATTTTTTTTACCAGCTGAATGTGCTTCAGGAAAACTTTGTAATCCAGAATGATCCGTAATTGCAATAGCTTTTTGTCCCCATTTGCTAGCCTGTTCGACGTAATCTGTAATTGAATTTGTCGCGTCCATTTGACTCATATTTGAGTGTAAATGCAATTCAACTCGTCGTTCATCATCTGGAGCTGTTTCTTGACGACTTTGATGATCAACCTGGTTAATATCATAAGCATTCACAACCAAATCTCGCATGAAGTTATCTTCTTGCACTGCACCACGAACCCGAACCCATTCTTTTTCTTGAATAGCGGCAAACATCGCTTCATCTTCTTCGTTACGAGAAAACTTTTTAACTGTCATAGATGAACTATAATCCGTCATTTTAATAATCATCAATTGACGTTCAGATTTAAGTATTCGAATTTCTTTAGAGAAAATATAACCTTCAATAATAACTGAACGTTCTTCCTCAACAATTTCAACCATTCGTTTTGCAGGTTCTTTGGTACTAATTTTTTTACCCATTTGAACAGGACCACTAATCGTCGTTTGAGAATCAGCTTTTTTCTTCTCATTTTGCTTCTGAATCGTTTGAGTTGCCTTTTGCATCATTATGGCATCTTGTGCTTCTTTTCGCTGTTTAATTTCTTCTATTTTTTCTTGTGATTTTGATTCATCCAATAACGTGTTAATCGTCATCTGTGGAAATCCGACCATTTGGTATGCAGCCTCAATTGGTCCAAGTGCTTGACCAGTTAAAAAGGTTTTAACAATTTCATTTTCAGCCATTAACATCACACGATTATCATCAAGATAAGGCACATTACCGTGGAAAAGTTCCTGAACTAATGAAGAATTAGCTTCACTATTTTGAACCGTCCACGCCCAATAATCACCAAGCAATTGGTTCGTTAATTGCGGTTGCTCAACTTGAACTGTTAATTTTGTTTTTGCAATCGTTTTAAACGTCATCGCAATTTGATCTTCTAATTCCTTAAACAGTGAAAATGGTAGAATTTCAGGTGTCATTAATTTAAATTCCCATTGTTTAGATTTCTCATGAACAGTAACAGTCGAAATTTCGATTAACTTCAGAATTTCATTATTTTCTTGACTGGACTGAAAATGAATCTGTTCTAATAGTTTATTGAATAATT
The DNA here is from genome assembly GCF_054941065.1 of Dellaglioa sp. BT-FLS60. Taxonomy (NCBI): domain Bacteria; kingdom Bacillati; phylum Bacillota; class Bacilli; order Lactobacillales; family Lactobacillaceae; genus Dellaglioa; species Dellaglioa sp. BT-FLS60. Next base: position 43,978 of record NZ_JBSOLI010000022.1, on the reverse strand, counting down.
CTTTATTATTAAGCGACAAATGATTAACTCCTTTTCTAAAAATGAAAAAGAGATTGAGTCAAAATTTTATTTTGAACTCAATCCTCTTTAACTAGTTTTGATTTTCTTCTTTAAGTAAAATTGAAATAGAACTTTCTAATTCATCTTTCGTCACTTCAATGTTTTCACCATTTCGGCGTAATTTCACTTCAACGATACCATCAGCTGCCTTTTTACCAACCGTAATTCGAACGGGTAACCCAATTAAATCTGAATCAGCAAACTTAACGCCTGCTCGTTCTTTACGGTCATCAACCAATACTTTATAACCATTTTCAGTCATTTTTTTATCAATTTCATTGGCTAAAGCCATTTGTTCATCATTTTTAGCATTAATTGGAATAACATGCACATCGTAAGGCGCAATACTTCTAGGCCATACTAATCCATTTTCATCCGCTTGTTGTTCAGCAATAGCAGCAAGTAATCGACTAACGCCAATTCCATAACAACCTAAGATAACTGGTTTTTCGCGACCATTATTATCTAAAATATTAGCACCTAATGCTTCAGAATAACGTGTGCCAATTTTGAAAATATGACCAATCTCAATTCCCTTAGTGAATTTCAACTCGCCTTCGCCTTCAGGTGACACTTCACCTTCTTGAGCCAAACGTAAATCTGTGAATTCGTCCACACGATAATCACGATCAATATTAGCATTCAAGAAATGGAAGCCTGTTGTATTAGCACCGACTGCCACATTAATCATGCCTTTAATACCTTCATCAGCAATAATCATGACATCTTCTGAAATGCCGACAGGTCCAAGTGAACCAAATTCAGCACCTAATACGTCAGCAACATCTGATTCTTTTGCCATACGTAAAAAGTCAGCACTCAATGCATTTTTTAATTTAATTTCATTTAATAGATCATTCCCACGCATTAAAACCATAACTGGTTTTTCATCAGCAATAAATAATAATGATTTTATCAAATTATCACTGGCCGTTTCGATGAATGTTGCTAGTTCATCAATTGTTTTTACATTAGGTGTTTCAATTTTTTCAATTTCTTTAATGGCTTCATGTGAATTTTTATATGTCTTCAAACTTTTCGCCATTTCCAAGTTAGCAGCGTAATCACTCTTGTCAGAATAAACAATCGTATCTTCACCAATATCAGAAATTGCCATAAATTCTTTTGAATCATTACCACCCATTGCCCCTGCATCACCAATAATACTTCTAAAATTAAGCCCACAACGCTCAAAAATATTTTGATAAGCTCGATTCATTTTTTGATAAGTATCATTTAAACTTTCTTCATCCGCATGGAATGAATAAGCATCCTTCATCAAGAATTCACGGCCTCTTAAAATACCAAAACGAGGTCTATTTTCATCACGATATTTTTGTTGAATTTGATACATTGTAAGTGGTAATTTTTTATATGATTTAATTTCATCACGAATTAAAGCTGTAAATGTTTCTTCATGAGTAGGACCTAATATAAAATCTCTATCATGACGATCTTTTAATTTAAACAAGGTATCGCCATAAGTTTCATAGCGACCTGTTTGTTGCCATAATTCAGCAGGAATAATAGCAGGAACAAGCATTTCAACTGCCCCGGCTGCTTCCATTTCTTCACGAATAATAGTTTCAATTTTTCTAATAACGGCGTAAGCCAATGGTAAATAGCTGTACATTCCGGCAGAAACTTGTCGAATATATCCGGCACGTAACATCATTTGGTGACTAATCGCCTCAGCATCATTTGGAACTTCCTTCATTGTTGGTATTAATAATTGTGATTGTTTCATAGCTATTCTTATTCTCCTTTTTCATTTAAAAGAAATATCGTTGAATATCGTTCCACGTAACTAGTACCATTAAAATCATTAAAAACGCAAATCCGACTAACGTAATAATACCTTCTTTTTCAGGTGAAATTGGTTTACCACGAATTCCTTCGATAATATTCAATACCAACTTACCACCGTCCAAAGCAGGAATTGGCAATAGATTTACAATTCCTAAGTTAATTGATAAAAATGCAAGTAATGAAATAACACTTGTCAACCCATAACTCGCTGCATCAGATGTTACCGCATAAATAGCAACCGGTCCACCAAAATCGTTTAAACTAACGCCTTTAGTAAACATTCCTATTAATACAGCAACAATACTGGCAACAACATTCCACGCTTGCGTAAAACCATAGGTGATTTTATTTATAAATGAGTGATTCATTTTAACTGTAATTCCAATTCGTCCGGTCTTTTTTGAATCACTTTTACTTGATTTTGGTGTAATTACGATAGATTTAGTTTGACCATTTCTCATTACTTTTAAATCTGTTTTTTTATCCGGTCGACTGCTAATAGCTGAAGTCAATTCAGTCCAGTTTGTCGTTTTTTTGCCAGCAACAGCTACAATTTTATCGTTAGCTTTTAATCCTGACTTTTGTGCAACAGATCCTTGTTGAATTGTCCCAATTTGATTTGAATTAGTTGCCACGCCACCTTGCATAAAAGCTAATAACATAAAGGCAACAATTGCTAATAAAAAGTTATTCATTGGTCCAGCGAAATTCGTTAACATTCGATTCCAAAGTGTCGCTGATTGAAATTGGACATCTTCAGGGGCAATTTGAACCTCTGTCCCATCTTTTTCAATAATTAAGGCATCATGATCAACAGTATATTTTTTTACTTCATCTTCATTACCGTTCTCATATCCTGTAATCCAGAGTTTTTTTTGTAAATCGCTATCCAAGTATTCAATTGGAATACCATTGTATAACGTTATTTTCTTACTTGTATTAATTTTGGCAACCTTATTATTCTCATTTAATATTAAACTCATCGGCATACCAGGTTTTAAATCGTCATCCTCGTCATCCGCAATGCCTGCCATCCGCACGTATCCACCAAGAGGTAAAATTCTTAATGTATACGTTGTGCTACCTCGATGAAATGACAGTAATTTTGGCCCCATACCGATTGAAAATTCACGAACTAAAATGCCAGCACGTTTTGCAAAATAATAATGACCAAATTCATGAATCACAACTAAAATACCAAAAACAATAATAAATGTGATAATCGTTTTAATCATGTGAATCCTCCCCCTTTAATTTATTACATTAAACCAAATAAATGCATAATTGGCCAAACAAAAATTAAACTATCAAATCGATCTAAAATACCGCCATGTCCAGGTAAAATTCTGCCAGAATCCTTAACGCCATAAAAACGTTTAAAGGCAGATTCAACTAAATCACCACATTGTCCAAATACTGAAAGGATCAACGTAATTATAATCATCATTGGAAATGAATGATTTTGTGGGAAAAAGTAGACAAAAACACTTCCTAATAATGTTGCCATGAGCGTTCCGCCAATTGAGCCTTCCCATGTTTTATTGGGACTAATATGTGGTGCTAATTTATTTTTACCAAATTTACGGCCAAACGAGTAAGCACCTGTATCTGTTGTCCAAATAACAATTAAGATATAGGCTAACGTCATTAACCCACTAAAGTTATTACCTCTTGCGGCAATAAAATAATGAAATCCCATTCCAACGTATAAAGCGCTTAAAACAAAAACACCCGCATCATCAAATGAAAAACGATTTTTTGAAGCAACCATATACATCAACAGAAGTGTGACAAGAAAATAGAATACATTTACAGATGAAATATGACCTGGTAAAAATGAAAACCACTTATCCGGTGCAATCACCGTTAATGTCATTAAAAGACCAAGGGTTGCCTCAGGTGATACTAATAATTTTTTCTTCATCACAAATACTTCTGAAATACCGATACACCCTAAAATTAGGGTAAATATCTGCATTGGTAATCCTCCAATAATAATCAATGGAATAAAAATACACAGTGCTACGATTGCTGTAATTACACGCTGTCTCATGAAAATTCTCCTATTCTTTTATGCCACCGAAGCGACGATCTCTTTTTTGATAATCTAATATTGCTTTTTTTAATGACGCCTCAGAAAAATCAGGCCATAATGTGTCAGTAAAAACCAATTCACTATAGGCAATTTGCCATAATAAGAAATTAGAAATCCTTTCTTCACCACTCGTTCTGATTAATAATTCTGGGTCATTATAAGGTGCCAAATTAGCAGTCATCAAGTATTGATCAATTGTTGCATCTGTGATGTCTGCTGCATTAAGCTTACCTTCAACTGCATCCGCTGCAATTTTTTGCATAGCCGTTACAATTTCTGCACGTCCACCATAATTTAGTGCAAAGTTGAGAACCATTCCTGTACTATTTTTGGTATCTTCAACCGCATTTTGAACGGCAATTTGAGTTTCATTTGGTAATTGATCAATATACCCAATTACATTTACTTTGACATTTTTTTCAATTAATTCAGGTACAAATTTATCAAAAAAAGTACCTGGTAAACTCATTAAGTAATTAACCTCTGTCTCAGGACGTTTCCAATTTTCAGTAGAAAATGCATAAAGTGTCAACACTTTAACGCCTAAATCACTTGCGGCCATTGTAATTGTTTTAACAGTATCCATTCCTGTCTTATGCCCCGCAATTCTGGGTAAATGACGTTTTTTAGCCCAGCGTCCGTTGCCATCCATTATGATAGCAACGTGATTAGGAATTCTATCTGGATCAAGTTGTATTATTTCATTAATTTTATTTTTTTTAAGACTAAAGCCCATATTGTACCTCCAAGAATAGTTGCACCTTCTATTGTAGCAAAAAAACAGGCACAAAACGATGCCTGTCTTAAAATAAACCTATTTATTTAAACTGCTAAAATTTCTTTTTCTTTATCTGCTTGAATACCATCAATATTTTTAATTGATGCATTCGTTACATCTTGAGCTTGTTTTTCTAAATCTCGTAAATCATCTTCAGTTAAATCGCCATTTTTTTCAGCTTTTTTCAAGGCATCAACTGCGTCACGTCTGATATTACGGATAATAACTTTAGCATTTTCAGCTTCAGCTTTAACATCCTTAGCTAATTCTTTACGACGTTCTTCTGTCAATTGAGGAATAACTAAACGAATTGCTGATCCATCATTTGAAGGACTAATTCCTAAATCAGCAACTAATAAGCCATGTTCAATATCCTTCAACGCGCTTTTATCGAATGGTGTAATTAAAAGAACACGTGCTTCGGGAACTGAGATTTGCGATACTTGATTAATTGGTGTTGGTGCACCGTAATAATCAACCATGACGTTATTCAACAAGCTAGCATTGGCACGACCAGCTCGAATATTACCAAGATTTTTTTGAAGTGAAACTTCTGCTTTTGACATTTTATCCTGAGCGTCAATTAAAATAGGTTCTGTAATTTTCATTTATTTTCCCCTAACGGTTGTTCCAATGGCTTCGCCAAGAACAACTTTTTTTATATTTCCTGGTTCATTTAAGTTAAAGACAACCAATGGAATATCATTATCCATTGATAATGTACTTGCAGTTGTATCCATAACTTGCAAGTTCTTATTAATAATATCTAAATGTGTTAATTCTTCAAATTTTGTTGCTGATTCATCTTTTTGAGGATCAGCTGAATAAACACCATCTACACCATTTTTTGCCATTAAAATAACATCTGCATTGATTTCTGCAGCTCTTAATGCTGATGTTGTATCCGTTGAAAAGTAAGGTGACCCTGTCCCAGCAGCAAAAATGACAATACGACCTTTTTCAAGATGACGAACAGCTTTACGACGAATATAAGGTTCAGCAATTTGACGCATTTCGATAGCCGTTTGAACACGAGTAGGCACACCCACAGATTCAAGATTATCTTGTAATGCCAATGCATTCATAACTGTCCCTAACATGCCTATGTAATCTGCCTGAGCACGTTCCATACCCATTGCGGCACCAGCCTCGCCTCGCCACATATTACCACCACCAACAACGATGGCAACTTCAACACCCATTTCTTGAACTTCTTTTAATTCTTCAGCAACTTTTCGAATTACAGGTGGATTAATACCGAATCCTTGTTCTCCGGCTAACGCTTCGCCACTTAACTTCAACATGACGCGTCGATACTTAACATCTGACATTCACTGTTCCTCCTACAATCTATTTACCTTTATTTTACCATATCTTAAACACAATTAATAATTCAATTTATGTCAAAATAAATTTATAAAAAAAGTTTGTGCCGTTAAGCACAAACTTTTAAATTGAAAGAATTATTTAATTTGACCCATAACTTCATCAACAAAGTTATTTTCTTTCTTTTCAAGACCTTCTCCAACTTCATAACGGATAAATGATTTAACTTTTCCACCCTTTGAAGCAACATACTTAGCAACTGTCATATCAGGATCTTTAACAAAATCTTGATCATCCAAACTAATCTCAGCTAAATATTTGTTTAAACGGCCTTCAACCATTTTTTCAATAATGTTAGCTGGTTTGCCTTCGTTAGCAGCTTCTTTAGAAAGAACATCTTTTTCATGTGCCAATTCTTCAGCAGGTACTTGTTCGCGGGATACATACTTAGGATTGATAGCTGCAACGTGCATAGCAACGTCTTTAGCAGTTGATTCATCAGCATCCGTTACGACAACAAGTGTTGAAATTGAACCACCCATATGTGAGTATGAGCCAAAGCTTTCATTATCAGCTTTTTCAATTAGTTCAAAACGACGTAACGTAATTTTTTCACCAATAACTTGTGTTGCTTCAATGATATCATCACTGATTGTGCCACGTTCTGTTTTAATTGTAAGTGCTTCTTCAACATCTTTAGGATGTTCTTCAGCAATCTTAGTAGCAATTAATTTAACAAGTGTTTTGAACTGTTCATTTTGAGCAACGAAATCAGTTTCTGCGTTAACTTCAATGATAGCTGCGAAGTTACCAGAAAATTGAACATCAGATAAACCTTCAGCTGCAACACGGTCACTCTTTTTAGCAGCTTTAGCCATACCTTTTTCACGAAGAAAATCAATTGCTTTTTGCATATCCCCGTCAACTTCAACGAGTGCTTTTTTTGCGTCCATCATACCAACACCAGTTGTATCACGTAATTCTTTAACTTGAGAAGCAGAAATGTTTGCCATTTGTATGGCCTCCTTATTACATCATTTATTTTATTTAATCTCTTAATATCTAAAAAAACTGCCTCAAAAGAAAGGGCCATTACAGTACCTAATTTTGAGACAGCCTAATTTATTTACTATTCAGCATCTTTTTTATTGTTTCCGCCTTCAACAGCTTCAACAATATCTTCGATTGAATCTACTTTTTCGTCAGCTTTTTTGAAAGAAGCTTCGTTCACTTCTTCTTTACCTTGATTAGTTTCAATAATAGCATCAGCCATTTTTGCAGTAATCAAACGTACGGCACGAATTGCATCATCATTTGAAGGAATTTTAACATCAATTTCATCAGGATCACTATTTGTATCAACCATAGCGATGATAGGGATGTTCAATTTTTGAGCTTCCTTAACAGCGATACGTTCTTTACGAGGATCAACAATGAATAATACATCGGGGATACGAGGCATATCTTCAATACCACCCAAGAATTTTTCAAGACGATCTCTACGTTTGATTAATAAAGAAACTTCTTTTTTAGGAAGAACATCAAATGTGCCATCTTCGGACATTTTTTTAATTTCTTTAAGACGTTTGATACGTTTTTGGATTGTGTTCCAGTTAGTTAAAGTTCCACCTAACCAACGATGGTTAACAAAGTATTGACCTGCACGTGTTGCTTCTTCTTCGATAGCATCTTGTGCTTGTTTCTTTGTCCCAACGAAAAGAATAACGCCATCATCTTCAGCAGCTTTTTTCATTGATGCATAAGCAGCATCAACTAATTTAACTGTTTTTTGTAAATCAATGATATAAATACCATTTCTTTCAGTAAAGATGTATGGTTTCATCTTTGGATTCCAGCGACGTGTTTGATGTCCAAAATGAACACCGGCTTCGAGCAATTGTTTCATACTAATAACAGCCATGATGTAGTGCCTCCGAGTAAAAGTTTTATTTTCCTCCCAAGTGTTCAACTGTGCTAAGACTCTCCCGAGCACCCTCAGTCACATCCCACAAGGTGTGAATTGATGTTTTAACATCGTCTTTAAGTATACAAAATCTCAAATTAGAACGCAAGTCTTAATTTAAATTATTTAACTTCAGTATCCGCAGTTCCTGTTGTCAGAAATTGCTGTGCACTATTCAAAGCAATTTCAACCATGTTTTTAACGGCCGTTTCAGTATAAAAAGCAATATGTGGCGTTAAAATAACATTTATCATGCTCAACAGTTCATTGAACAATGGATCCTCAATGCCTAAGCCGTCTAAATTGTGATTAAAAATTGGATTCTCAAATTCATAAGTATCCAATGCTGCCCCACCAACTTGACCCGATTTCAATGCTTCAATCAAATCTTCAGTATTAATCAGCGTTCCTCGAGCTGTATTCACAATCAAAACGCCTTGTTTCATTTTTGCAAAAGAGTCATGGTTAAGCATATGTTCATTCTCTTTTGTCGCTGGTGTATGCAGTGTAATAACGTCTGCTTGTTTAAATAATTCATCTAGCGTATCAACATAGACACCCGTCTTTTTTAATTCAGCATTAGGATAGACGTCATACGCAATTACTTTTGCACCAAAACCCTTATAAATAGCCATTGCAACTCGGCCAATACGACCAGTCCCAATCACACCAACTGTCAAACTTCTCAACTCTCTTGAAATATTAGGGGCCCAGCGATAATCCTGATTTTGACGCTTCAAATTGAATTCAGGCGTCCTTCTTAAAAGCTGCATCAATTGCGTCACGGAAAATTCAGCTATCGCGTTAGGCGAATAAGCTGGCACATTTGTCACCGTAATACCGTATTTTTTAGCAGCAACTAAATCAATATTATCAACGCCAACATTTCGAACAGAAAGAATCTTAATCCCCATTTTCTGCATTTCGGAAAATAAGTTTTCATCATAAGGAATTGTTTGTAAAGCAATAATACCGTCAAATCCGTTTGCTTGTTGAACCGTTTCAGTGGTCAATAACGCTTCAGTAATTTCGACCTCAACCTGATTATCAGCGGCCCATTGCTTACCAAATCCGACTTCATCTTTTCTCATACCAAATGCGATTAATTTCATCAGCTGAATCCTCCATTTTCTAAATCAGTTTATTTGAACGTCACTTCTTTATCTGAATGACCTGTCTCTATTAAATCTTTACTTGCATCTAGCGCACCAATTACCATATTTCTAACGGCAGGTTCCGTGTAAAACGCAGTATGTGGCGTTATCAAAACATTTTCACGTTGTAATAAGTTTTTAAAAGTTCCATTCACCTGCGACGTCGTTAACTTTTCATTGAAATAATCAGTTTCATTTTCAAGTGTATCTAAAGCAGCTCCCGCCACTTTTCCTGAATCCAATGCTCTTATCAAAGCATCCGTATCAATTAACGTTCCTCTAGCCATATTCAAAATATGCACACCGTTTTGCATTTTATTAAAGGCAGCATCATCTAACAAATGATAATTATCTTCAGTTGCTGGACTATGAATGGTGATAACCGTTGATTTTGCGTATAACTCATCTAAAGAATCAACATAAATCCCTTCTTCTTTTAAAGCAGGATTTTGATAAATATCATACCCAATTATTTTTGCACCAAAAGCTTTAAAAATTCGAATAGCCGTTTGTCCAATTCTTCCTGTCCCAATTACGCCAATTGTTTGCGTACGAATTTCCTTAGAAATATCAGGCTCCCAAGTAAAATCATTATTTTGCATTTTATGATTAAACTGTGGGGTCTTCCTAAATAATTCAAGTAATTTAGCAACAGAAAGTTCCGCGACTGCACTTGGTGAATATGATGGCACATTTGTCACGATTAAACCGTACTTGTTAACGGCATCCCCATCAACATTATCAACACCAATATTACGAATTGACAAGTAATTGATAGCTAAGTCATGTATTTTTTTAATCAACCCAGCTGTATAATCCTTTTGTTGATAAGCAACTATTGCATCGTAATTTGTCGCTAATTCGACCGTTTCTTCATCTAATAATTCAGATACAGTCTTTATTTTAATGTGATTATTCTTTTCCCATTCTTGAACATAAGGTAATTCATCGTCTCGAATGCCATAAGCAATAATTTTCATAATATTGTAACTCCTCTATATAAATTTATCTGTTAATTATATCATTTGAAATCTCTTTTTTATATTATTTCAGATTTCAACTGATTGTTCTCTTAAATAAGCGATTTTTTTACTTCTTGGTTGGTGTTTAAAGGCATATTCTTTCTTCAACGCTTCTGATTTTGTCGCAAAAACTTCTTGATAAATCATCTTTAAAGGACGTCTACTGGGTAGCTTAGTATACTTGGCTCCTTTGCCTGCATTATGAGTGGCAAGTCTTTTTTCAGGATCCGTAGTGAATCCTCCATATAATGTATTATCGGCACATAATAGAACATAGAAATAATAGTGTTTATCAACTACCATAGACAATCTCCCGAACAGTTTGCGTATAGTCATTATCATTATCATAAACAACAATTGGCGGCATAATTCTTATTCCAGCCGCATTTCCATCTTTAATAGCTTCAATTAAAACCATATTTGCTTCTTTATCCTCTTTCGGATGAACAAATTGAATTCTTTTAGGTGCTAATCGATGATTAACCATCTTACTCAAAATTTCAGGCAAGCGATCAGGACGATGAACAAAAAAAGTTTTTCCTTTCATTTTTAACAGGCCACTAGTAATCTCTAAAATTTTATCTAAATCAGTCGTAATCTCATGTCTTGCAATAGCCAAGTATGGGTTAGGATTCCGTGAAGATTCAGGGGTATTCGGAAAATAGGGCGGATTACAAAGGACGGTGTCAACGGAATCCTTTTTTAGATAATCAAACGTTTTAATTAAATCTAATTGCTTAACCTGTACCTGATTTTCCAGATGATTTAATTCAATACTTCGCTTAGCCATATCCGCCAATCGCTCTTGTAGTTCAATTTGATAGATTTGACCTTTTGTTTTTTGACTAATAAAGAGACCAACTGCACCATTTCCAGCGCATAAATCAACAATTCTAGCTGACTCTTTTCTTGAAACTTCCGCAAAATGAGCCAACAAAACAGCATCTAGTGAAAAAGAAAAAACATCTGGACTCTGAATAATTTGAATCTGATTTGAATACAATTGATCAATCCGTTCATTCTCATTGAGTGAGACCATTCATTGTCACCCCGCTTTCTATAAATTTGACTTAAACTTGCAACTTTGAATTTAATTAGTCATACTTAACATACTAAAGTTTAAATTTGAAAGGATTGTTGCGACATGTTCTATTCATTTGCACGATTTATTGTAAGAATTATTACCTTTTTAATCAACGGAAACGCTCATTATATTAATAAAGAAAATCTTCCCGAAGGATCATATATTTTAGTAGGTCCGCATCGGACTTGGTTTGACCCCATTTACTTTGCCTTAGCCGCTAGTCCTAAGAAATTTTCATTTATGGCAAAAAAAGAACTCTTTGTAAATCCAATTTTACGCTATATCTTAATTCATGCCAATGCTTTTCCCGTTGATCGCGAAAATCCTGGCCCATCAACCATTAAAATTCCTGTCAAATTTTTAAAAAAAGGCGAATTGTCCCTAATCATGTTCCCATCAGGAACCCGCCATTCTGAAGAATTAAAAGGTGGCTCACTCTTAATTGCTCGTATGGCAAAAGTCCCTTTAGTTCCCGCAGTTTATCAAGGTCCATTAACCTTTAAACAGCTTTTCAGTAGAAAAAGAATTACCGTTGCATTTGGCGATCCTATCTATCTAGATAAAAAAACAAAGTTAACTGATGAGGTTCAAGCGCAAATAGATACTCAATTAACAAGTTCATTTAAAAAACTAGATAACGATATTAATCCTGACTTTAAATACGTTGATCCTCATAAAAAATAAAAATACCGCTTGAAAATCATGATGATTTTCAAGCGGTATTTTTATTTTTTTGAAAGCTTATACCTAATCCTGTACTAGTTTAATTCAAGTTAATCTTCCGAACCATTCTGCAAATGATACATATCAAAATATTTACCTTGTAAGTCAATCAATTCGTCATGTGTTCCTCGTTCGACAATTTCACCTTTGTCTAAAACTAATATTTGATTGGCATCAACAATAGTCGATAATCTATGAGCAATAACCAATGTCGTTCTATTTTGTCTCATTTGTTTCAAGCCAGCTTGGATAAGTTGTTCTGTTTCAGTATCAATGTTTGCTGTAGCTTCATCCAAAATTAAAATTTTAGGATTAGTCACAATTGTTCTCGCAAATGAAATTAACTGTTTCTCACCAGCAGAATAAGTTGCGCCACGTTCAACAACTCTTGTTTGGTACTTCTGTGGTAATTTATCAATAAACTGATCAGCATGGACAAATTTAGCGGCCTTTTCAATCTGTTCATCAGTTACAGTTTCATTAAACATTCTAATATTAGACGCAACGTTTCCATAAAATAAGAATGAATCTTGCAATACCAGACCCATTTTCTTACGAAGTTCTTCAGATGAATATTTTTTAATATCCACATCATCAATTAAAATTTGACCTTCTTGGAAGTCATAAAATCTCATCAATACATTAATGGTTGAGCTTTTACCACTACCCGTATGGCCCACAAATGCCAATGTTTCACCAGGCTGAACTACAAATGAAATATTTTTTAAAACAGTATTTTCATCATCATATGAAAAAGTAACATTTTTAAATTCAATTTTACCATTCATAATGGTTGCACCTTCTTCAGGTGCTTGCTGTAGTTCCGTCGTTTGATCGTCTAAAACGCTAATGATTCGACTACCCGCAACAATACCATCTTGAAATGTTGTCAAATAATCCATCAAATTAGTCATAGGATTAAAGAAATTTTGTAAATACGTCAAAAATGCATACACCATTCCTGCCTCAACAAAATGATCCAGACTATTGATACCAAACAATCCCAACGTAATCACAACTGCCAATGCATAAAATAAACTAATAATTGGTGATAATAATAACGAATTAGTCCGAATCATTTCAAATCTTTTTTTCAAATAAAGGTCATTCGTGTCTTCAAATTCGCTTTCAATTCTTTTCTCTTGACGAAATTGCTGAATGACACTAATACCAACAATTGATTCGTTCAATTTTGTGTTCAATCGGCTCAAATATTCTCGCATTTGTCGATATACTTTTGAACTAAAACGCTGATAATACCAAGTTGTTATTAATAAAATAGGAATAAAAATCAATGTCACTAATGCAATTTGTGGTTTGGCAATGTACATTGCCACAAAAGCAGAAACAAGTGAAAACACCCCCACAATTAACGTCATGAATAACGTCCAAAAATCTGCTAAAGTCATTGTATCGTTAGTCACCCTAGAAACGACGGCTCCAGCCGGTGTTTGATCAAAATATCTCATACCTAATGTATGAATTTTCTTAAAAAGAATCACACGAATTTTTTCCAATGTTTTTTCTGCACCCATTGAGTACAAATACGTTTGAATAAACTGTGTGACTGCTTTTAAAATGACACCCATAAAATAAAGTCCCGCAAATAAAAACATGATATTTAGCGGTGTTGATTTTGATTGCAGATAATGATCCATATAATATTGTAAGAGTAATGGTAAAAGTATATTAATGCCACTCAAGATTGCAGCAAATAAAATAGCAATTAAAAAATCTGCTTTAAACTCTTTTGTATAGGGCAACAATCTTTTAATAACCGTTCTTTGTTCCTTACTACTCAATTCTTTTTGCCAACTTGACTTAGATTGTTCACTCATCAAAATCACCTCCATCTAGCTTACTTTCAAGTTGTTGTTTAGTTGTCATTTGATAATACCAACCTTTTGATGCCATTAAGCTAGCATGTTTACCTCGCTCAACTATTGTTCCACCATCAATGACTATAATTTCGTCTGCATCCATAACACTACTCATACGACTCGCAGAAATAATAGTTGTTTTATTTTGACGTTTACTTTTTAATCTATTCAAAATAACTGATTCCGTTCTAGCATCAACAGCAGAAAGTGCATCATCTAAAATTAACAATTCTGGATCAATAACTAACGCACGAGCAATAGCTAAACGTTGTTTTTGACCACCAGATAATGATATTCCTTGTTCACCAACCTCTGTTTCATATTTTTGAGGTAGTTCCATAATATCGCTAGCCAAATCCGCATCAAATGCAGCATTTTCAACTTTTTCTTTTGTTAAATCCATATTTGCAAATCGAATATTATCAAAAATAGACGTTGAAAATAAGAAACTTTCTTGCGGAACATACCCAATTGACTTGAGATATGTATCTAATGCGTATTCTTTAATATCTGAATCATTAACCGTAATAATACCATTATATGCATCAAATTTACGCAGTATTAATTTCATAATTGTTGACTTACCAGCACCAGTTTTACCAACAATCCCAAGCGTTTGCCCAGAACCAATATGAAAACTAACATCATGTAAACTTTCACGATCATCATCTGGATAATTAAAATGCTGAATACTGAAATCAAAAGGTCCTGCTGGTGATTTAGTTAACCCTTTTTTATTATCAATAATGCCGCTTTTTTGATTAAGTAAAATTTGTACACGATCATAACTAGCATTACCACGTTCGATAATATTAAATAGTCGCCCAATAGCAAACATTGGCCAAACAAGTAACGCGATATAACTGATAAATGAAATGAGTTGTCCAATTGAAATAACATTATTAGTTACATAATAACCACCCAAAATAATAGTAAAAACATATGATAACCCAATAATTAAACTTGTTATAGGATCAAATAGCGCATCTAAAAAGTTAACTCTTCTATTAATTTTGATTGTTTCTTGAACTTTTTCTTCAAAATCAGCAATATCTTCTTGTTCTTGTCCAAGTGTCTTAATAACTTTAATGCCACTAACACTCTCTTGCGTTTTGTTATTCAATGTTGAAAATGCCGCTTGTGAGGTAGAAAATGCCGTGTGGATTTTGGTACCTAAATATCTAGCCATAACTGCTAACAAAGGTAGTGGAATAATTGCCAAAATGGTTAATCGCCAATCAATTAAAAAAATCATCGCTATGATAGTCGTTCCACCTGTAATAATTGAATCAGCAAAGGTTAATATTCCAGCACCCGCAACTTGTTGAATAGCCGTTAAATCATTTGTGGCATGTGCCATTAAATCGCCAGTGCGATTCTGTTGAAAAAACGATTGATCCATTTGCATAAAATGTCTAAATAATCTGGTTCGTAAAATTTTTTCAAGGCGAGCAGCACTCCCCCAAATATTTCTTCGCCAAACAAACCTAAACAAGTATTGACCCACTGCAACAAAAATTAGAATGCCAATCCAAATAGCAAGTTTGCTTACTGTTAATTCTTTTTCGCTCATGCTATCAACAATATTTCCAATAATCTTAGGTGGCACAATTTGGAAAATTGCCACTAAAATCAAGAAAAATACTGCAATACTATATGATTTTTTTTCTTGTTTAAAAAACCATCCAAGTTTTCTAAAAATATTCATTCTGGTGCCCCCTTTTTGTGAAAAAAAAACAAGCAAAGAAAACCCTTGCCTGTTCATAAAATATTAACTTATTTTTTTTGTGAGCTATTTTTTGCTTGTGCGTTCATTGATGACATCATTTGATGTAATTTCTTTTCAGAAGGCTTTTGGCCCATTTGGACCATCATCATTCTTAACATATCTTCATTGATTGGTGGGTTCTTTTGTAAATATGTTTCCATATACTTACGAGCACCGAAAAATCCTCCGACAAGTCCAACTGCTAACGCAATAACGGCGATTAAAATCGTCATTCCTATTGACATAATTCAAGACCCCTTTCAATTCACTTCAATCATTAATTCTACACAATCTTGACATAAAAGAAAAGGTAATTCTACCTAAAGTGTGAACTATTTTACTAATCGTCTCGTAAGCCTTTGTCACGTTGCACTTTTTTTACTTTATCTGGGGTTACTTCTTTACCTGATTTATCATAAACCTGCATCATTTCAACCCGGCTTCTAAAACCCTCTCTAAATAATGCCAGATAGGTTTCACGTAATTCTTTTCTTTCAACTTCTTCAGATTTTGTTAATCCTTCAGCAGTTTTACTTTTTGCAGCTAATTCATTTATTCTTGGTGTTAAATCTTCTGGACTCATTTACTATCACTCCTTAAAATTTCACTCATAAGCATACCCGATAATATCATAAAAAACAATCATTTGAATTAACCGAACGTTTGTTTGCAACAGATACTTTCATATGCTACTATTAAAGTAATAAATAATGATGATGAGGTGTACGAAATGACAAAAGCATCTGACAGCAAGCAACTTGCGGTCTTGCGCTTTATTCATGAACGAGTGGATACAAAAGGCTATCCGCCAACTGTTAGAGAAATTGGTGAAGCTGTTTCTTTATCTTCAACTTCCACGGTTCATGGACACATTGCTCGACTTGAAAAAAAAGGATTACTAACTAAAGACCCTACTAAACCTAGAGCCATCGAACTTACACCACTTGGTTTAGATGCAATTGGTGTTAATAGTCATGAAAATTTAATTCCAATGGTAGGTACTGTTACCGCTGGTGTTCCTATCTTAGCAGTTGAACAAGTGACTGATTATTTCCCCTTACCACCTGACTTTAATTCTTCAGATGACCTATTCATGCTAACAATTCGTGGAGAAAGTATGATTAATATTGGTATTCTAAACGGCGATCAGGTCATCGTCAGAAAACAGTCAAATGCTGAAAATGGCGAAATTGTTATCGCTATGAATGAATTCGATGAAGCGACCTGTAAAAGATTCTTCAAAGAAGACAATTATTTCCGACTCCAACCTGAAAATGATACGATGGCACCTATTATCTTAGATAAGGTCTCTATTTTAGGTAAAGTAATTGGACTCTATCGTCATTTTTAATAATGGCTTACAAGGCAATCAACTGCTACTCAACTTTGAGTGGTAATTGATTGCCTTATTTATTTTGTATTCAATTCATCAGCCATAAAAAGCACCCCCAAGTTAGTCTCAACTTAGGGGTTAAATCGGTTAATATTTTTATTGTATTCGGTATTGTCTCTGCATATTGCTACTACCAATTAAAATAAATTTAGCTGGATCATTAGCATAATCTAAATCAATATCCGCACCATCATTTTTTAATTGACTTTGATAGGTCTTTTCGTACAACGCAACAGATACTTTAACTCGTGATTCCAAATTTGTTTGAGGCAAGTGACTTTTAAAATTAGCAGCCAATTTACCAGAAAAAAATTCACCAACCGCGCCAGAACCATAACTATAAAATCCAATTCTATCACCGATTTCTAAATCATCACTATTTTCAAGTAAAGAAATAAAGCTTAAATATAATGATCCAGTATATAAATTTCCAACCTGATTGTTATATTTTTTAGCCGCTTCAAATTCATGTGTTAATTCAGTTTTTTTAATTTCACTTGCTTCTGGAAGCACCTCTCTTAATCCTTTAATGCCAAGTTTTGTATATGGCAAGTGATAAAGTATTGCTTTAAAATCATTTACTGTTAATCCAGTTTTATTTTTATATTCATTCCATGTTTGATTAAAAAAATCCAAATAAACATTCTGTGACGCTTTGCCATCTACAAGTGCTTCACTATGATTTAAAGGACGCCAAAAATCCATAACATTTTCCGTTACGAACCCACTGTCTGCATCTAATGTTAATAGCGCTGGATCCGCCGTAATCATCATTGCAACGGCACCGCCACCTTGTGTAGGCTCTCCAGAAGTCTTTAACCCATATCTTGCAATATCCGCACCAATAACTAGTACTTGACTATCTGGATGAAGAGCCACATGTCCTTTTGCCAATTGAATCGCAGCCGTTGCACCATAACAAGCTTGTTTAATTTCAACTGCCCTTACATGATTTAATCCTAATAAACCAGAAACATAGGCTGCTGTCGATTTAGAATTATCAACACCAGATTCTGTTGCAAAAATAACAAAATCAATTTTCTCTCTGTTTTCATCATCTATCAATAAATCTGCAGCATTCGCACCCATCGTTACAACATCTTGAGTTGGTGGAATAACCGCCATTTTCGACTGACCAATCCCAATTAAATACTTATTAGGATCCACATCCCTAGCCTCAGCCAATTCAGCCATGTCAACATACTTATCCGATGTAAAAAAATTAATGCGATCAATTCCAATTTTCATTACTCAGCCAACTTCCATTTATAATCTTGCCATTATTGTACTTGATGTCCTATTTAATGGCAAGATTTGACAATTTTTCATAAGAAAAAAATAACATCATTTCATTATTAACATCTTAATTGATATGTTAATTTTTCTATGTCCTAAACAGAATGTGTTGTATTTTAATGTGCTAATACTTCTAAGACGATATGTAATACACAATACTTTTAGTCCTAAATACAAAAAGTAATTGCAATCACGCTATGCATTACCTATTATTAATAATATACAAAAGAGCGTATAAATACTTCAAACAGGTGTAATTTCGGCTGCTTGCATTCAATTAACGTGCAATAGACTGATTCACATTAAAAGCTGACTAAAGAGAATAATATAATGAAATTAAAAATTAATACAATTGCAGGTATTTCTAATATTTTCGGTGCTATTTTAATGGCAAGTTCTTGGCCTATCATGCTCTCAATTCTTGTGGACGAGTTTAAAAATAATGATAGCAGTTTAAGTTTTCTAGTCATTATTACATTTTTTATCATCTGTATCTTTATATCCATTAGTCTTGCTTTAAATATTATTGGTCTTATTCAATCAGTCAAAAATAATATTTCAATTATTGGTCACATTCTTGGAATAATCGGGTATGTTATGTTCGGTTTTTCTTTAAGCTTACTCGTTTTACCAGCATTAGTATTAGTAATACTTTCAGCCATTTTTGCTTTTAATCAACGGGTAATATAGATATTGATAACCTCAAAAAAACTTTGGGATTACTTGAAGATAATTTAGCAATGCAAGATTTTGGAATATACGAACCACATTATGACTTTGCAACTGCTCTAGGTTACAAAGAAAAGTTAACTGAACTCAGGCGCGAACAGAAGATGATGATCAAAGATAAACGAGCCGTATCGGTAATTGGACTGTAGATAATAGTAAAGCTAAAGGTAGAAAAATGAATAACAAAACGATTTTACGAGGATTTAACAACGAATGTGAATCAGCAATTAATAAAGTTACATACTCCAACCTAGAACGTATTGAAAAACGAATTGAAACATCATTTGACCAACATAATAAAATGTATGAAGTAACTAGTACCCGTCTCTTATCTGACTACTTCGACCTTAAAATACAAGAATTATATTTAGCATATGAGTATTCTCAAAAGAAATAACAAGAAAAAGAAGATTTACGAGAACAAAGAGAAAAAGAACGTGAAGAAAAAGCACTAAAAAAGGAAATAGAAAATAAACAGAAGGCATTGAATAAAGAAATTAAACATTATAAAAACGTAATTACTGAACTTCAAGAAAAATTACTAACTGCTGATGAATCTGAAAAAAATAGCCTTAAACTTCAACTCTCTGAATTACAGCAGCAAATTGATACACATGAAAAGGACAAAGAAGCACTGGATTATAGGCTACAAAATACAACAGCGGGATATGTATATATTATTTCAAACATTGGCTCATTTGGGAAAGATATTGTTAAGATTGGTGTTACGCGTCGCTTAGAACCACTTGATAGAATAGCAGAACCATCATCTGCATCAGTTCCTTATAAATTTGATATTCATGCCCTTATTTTTAGTTATGATGCTTATCAATTAGAATCTGATTTACATCATAAATTTAGTAATCAAAGAATTAATAAAGTTAATAGTAGAAAAGAATTTTTTAACATTCCTATTGAAGATATCAAAGCGGCATTAACAAATTATAAAGATTTAACAGTAGATTTTGAAGAAGTTCCTGTCGCAGAAGAGTATAGGGAATCGTTAGCTATTTCAGCTATAAAATAATCTTTAAAAAATTAATAACAAGTTAAAAAAATTAAAATTTATCATATTTCTAGGTGGAGGAATTATATTATGAAAAAAATTATTAGTTTATTAGGTATTTTAGGTGTTTCAATCTTACTACTTTCTGCCTGTGGAAATAAGACAAAACCAGATTATACTACAAATAAAGCTGAATCCACACTAAATAATGGCACTGATATCAATGGTAAAACTGTTGAATTTAAAGTGTCAGAGGCAGTTCCAAATAGCGCTGCTGGTTATAATCTACAAACTGGTAAGCACCTCAATTTTGTTAGTGACTCAAATCCAAAAGTTAAAAAAGGAGATACCGTAACAGTTAAGGTTAAAGATGCCAAATCTGCCTTTGGCTCTTGGATGATTACTTATACAGATTTGTCTAAAAAATAATCTTAAAACGAGTGCATTGATACATCAGCTCACTTTGCAACATAACTAAAACTTTGGAGGAGCTATTATGACATTATCAGATATATTTAAATTAACTGAGTTTAAAAACAAAATTAACGAACTTGAAAAAGAAAATGCCCTATTAAAGGTACAAACGAATATCAAACTTTCTATAAAAGAACAATCTAACTTTGATTTAGATCAACAGCTGCATATATTAAATACTCAAATTATTAATAAACAAAAAGAACTTCTTATTTCAGAACAAAATATTTTAGAAAGCAATGATAGATTTGAATCAGCTGAAATTAAGTATAATGATTTAATAGAAAAGAACAAAAAACTAGAAGATACCTCTACTAGACTGAACACTGTTAATAATATGGCTAAAATGAAAAATGCCGAAAGTTATGTCAAAGAAGCAAAAGAGAAAAAACACGCAGCGAACTCCCCTCATTGCCCTAAATGTAAATCTACTAATATTCAAATATTAGATAATAAGAAGAAAGCTTTTTCTGTTGGCAAAGCTGTTGGCGGGGCTGTATTGACCGGTGGCATTGGAACAATTGCTGGATTTGCGGGTAAACGTGGTAAAAAATATCACGCCATCTGCCTAAACTGCAGAAAATCATTCGATATAAAATTATAAAAACATTTTTATTAATTGTCCTACTCAGGGCTTTTATTTTACATCTAAAAAGAACGTACGTTTCATTTATAAGAAGTGAGTGATTTGTTTGAATATAAAAAATCCTGCAATTAAAGAATATACATCTAAAAAAGAAATCACAAAATATATGTTTCAAATTTATATCAGTATTAATCCTAAAACTTCAAAGAAGTCGACAACAACCCGACGCGGCTTTAAGACACCTGCCCTAGCTAACGCAGAATACAGGAAAATTGAAGCCAGCGTTAGAAATGATTCTTTTGTATTTTCAACTGTTGCTTCATCTCCCTCACAATTAACATTTAACGATGTCTATTTGAGATGGTTTACAGAATCGTACAGAAATACAGTTCAATCTAGTACTATTTATAAAACGAAACAGATGTTTGACGTTCATATATTGCAAGTTATTGGTGACATGAAGATTAGCGTCATTACATCAGACGTTCTCCAGCCTATTGTTAACGATTGGTCATCTAAATACACGAAACTAAATATATTGAGTCGTTATGCCAAACGAGTTTTTGATTTTGCTTTTACTCTAAAATTAATTAACGAAAATCCTTTTGATCACATTATGTTTCCAAAACGACAAGTGACCAACCTCGCTAAGGATCAATCTAATAATTTTTTAGTAGTCTTGAATTAGAAAAATTCACTCGTTACCTTCTTAACAATTCTAATAAAGATAATACAGGAAGCATCGATTTCACCCATGCTACATTCTTACTAGTATTAGCGTATATAGGCAAGCGCAAAGGTGAACTTCTTGCGCTTGAATGGAACGATATTAATTTCGACGATAGCACGATTGATATTAAACGGACATTAGCGATGGTTGAGGGAGGAAAATTAGCTGTACAACCTCCTAAATGGCTTTCTCAGAATAATCGATTTAAATACTTTAATAGTCGGACCTACTCAAGTCCTATCGTGAATACTCTTCAGAATCTGCACTCGTCTTTCCAAATAATAAAAACACTTGGCGTAATTTAAGTAAACCAAATACATGGATCAAGTCTATTATTAATCAAGGTATTTCAGATTTTAATGCTACCTACATTCAAACAAATGATGATTATTACAAAACCTTTGTGCATCAAATCACGCCCCACGGTTTGCGTCATACACATGCAACATGGCTATTTGAAAAAGACAGTACAATCACACCTAAATCAGTTCAAGAACGACTAGGCCACAAAAATATCAGTGTAACCCTAGATATATATACCCATGTTACTTCAAATCAAAAAGAGAAACTCAAGTCCGCTTTAGACGTTGATTTTTAGTATTATAAACTGACTAACCTTTAAGCCTAAAATTGACTAACCTCAAAAAAACTGACTGTCCTTTTTGACTTACCTTTGATAGCAAACATAGGAATGTATATGACATCAAAAAGAGCAAAAAAATAGCCGAACTACTGATTTAACAGTAATTCGGCAAACATGAGAAAACATGATATTTTAATTAAGGAGAGTACAGGATTTGAACCTGCGCGCGCCATTACAGCGTTCGCCGGATTTCGAGTCCGGTGCATTACCACTCTGCCAACTCTCCAAAACAACTTTGTTTAGTATATCAACTTTTTAATATAATTGCAAAACACATTTAATTATTATCAATGCTTATCAAGTTAGCAAGGAATATCCATGTATAACTTGCACCGAATAACAAACTCAATAAATGTATATACAAAATAATAGTTGGGTATGATTGCACATTTTGAATGGTATTAATAGGATCTCCAAAGAAATCACTTAAGCCATAGTATGAAAGTGCCACCAAATGATCACCGATATGGGTACTTGGTAATTTTGCAATAAACTCAGTAACTTTCGTTTCACCGCCCAGAACACCTATTAAAGAGGTCCCAACAAGCAACCCTTCGTAAAAAATATTTAAAGCAAATTCGGCAATAACTTGAACAGTATGTGCAAAATTATTTTGCACAATATATGAAAGTAACTTCAATAAATAAAATGAACTAAATGTAATAATAATAATACCTAATGCAAATGTAAAAATAACCGTCTCTTCAGTCAGTGGTGTAATTAGATTCATATAATTAATTAAATAAAAAATAAAAGTAGTAATAAGTAATAATAAATAGGACTCAATTTGCCAAATTTTTGTTTGCTTAGGAAATAATTTTAAATAAGAAAAAAAACTATAACAAAATAACAATGAAGCGGCACTAAAGGTCATTAATCTTAAAATTATCAACTCCGGCCAGAACATTAATCCAAGTATTGTACACATTAAAAAACTTAGCGCATAAAAATAAGATTTTTGCTCTTTTTCTTGAACAACCAAAAATGATAAAAAAGAGCGTTGGAATCTATTTTGACTCGGAATCTTTGCAGTAGTAAATATATATTTCAAAAAATTAGTTGGACCCTTTTCCCAAGCAGTCAAACCAATCATAACCATCCAAATAATTAAAATGATTAAATAAAATGTTTGTGCAATCATATCAAATACCCCTTAGTATATAAATATATATTTCAAATTTTAGTCATCTGATTTAATTTAGTCACAAGAGAATATATAAAAAGAGTATTTCATAATTGAAACACTCTTTTATCAAATTACTAATCTAATAGTTCATCAGACTAAATATATCGTAATCTTTTATTTTTTGACGACCTTTTAAATCATCTAATTCAATAAAGAAAGCAGTTCCTACAACAATACCACCTAATTTTTCAACTAACTCAATTGTTGCTGCTATCGTACCTCCAGTTGCTAATAAATCATCAGTAACCAATACTCTTTGACCCGGTTTTACGGCATCTTTATGCATATAAAGTGCAGATTCTCCATACTCCAAAGCATACTTAGCTTCAACCGTTTCACGAGGTAACTTGCCTTTTTTTCTAGCTGGAGCAAATCCAATACCCAAATCATAGGCAACTGGACATCCAACAATAAAGCCCCTAGCTTCAGGTCCAACAATCATCTCAACATTTTTACTCTTAGCATAGTCAACAATTTTATTTGTTGCTTCACGGTATGCCGCACCATCAGCCATTAAAGGTGAAATATCACGAAAAACAACACCTTTTTCTGGGTAATCTGGAATTGCAGCAATATACTTCGTTAAATCTAATACCATCTAATAAACGCTCCTTTAATCTTCTACATTCATTTGAGCAAGTATCCACTTTTTCAGATCATTTTCTTTCGAGTAGACTAGCTGTTCTTCAGCTAACATTCGCTCATTTCTTAGCTGATATGCAGAAGTATTCTTAATATCCATTTTATTCGTTACTTTTTGTCCAGTCATTAAACCATCTTTTATTTTAACAAATTCTAACTCTAAAAACACCTTAATCATGAATATTAATAAAGTTTTCTTTATTTTTAAAAAATTAGATAAAACAATTAGTTGATTATTAATATCGACATTTTTATGACTCATCGCGAATTTATAAAGACTCGCATACTGTTCTCTAGAGGGCATACCGTCTAAATAGGCACTATCTGTCTTTAAAAATACCATAATTATTTTCTGAATATTCGAAAAATGTAATATTGCAGACATCTTCTCCAAAGAAATTGGGCAATCCACAAATATAACTGTTTTTTGATTATCAAAATCTTCTGCACTGTGAATTTGATCAGCTTGTTTAAAAATCTGTTTATTTGATGCAAACCGTTCTAATCGTTTATAATTTTTTGAATTCCAAAAAATAAATAGTCCTTCATTTTGAAACAGGTTCTCGCTTATATGATCAGTTCGTTCATCAATAATTGTTAACCCGTCAGATTTAATATCCTGAACCATCAATTGTAAACTAGTTTTATTCAGCCAAACATTTTCTTCAATTTCACCAATAACTTTAATTTTATCTGAAGCATTCTGGATATCATTTACATATTTCCCATTTGAAAATGAAATTCCGGAAATTTGTTCCTTTTCACCAGCAATTTCAAATTTCAAATGAGCGCCTGTTTTTCCAATTGCTTTAACCTTTTGTATTGATTTATAGTTAATTTCAAAAACAGGCTTTTCATTGCCCATACCAAATGGTTTTAGTTTTTCAATATTCTTATAGAAATCTGCCGTCAACCAATCCACGTCTAAAACGCTCGTAATCACTTTATCTGGTTTAACATTCAGTTGAATATTTTGAATGTCTGCCTCATTTTCTAATACCAAACTAAATTGTTCTAAATTTTCAATAGGTATCGTTAGTCCAACTGCCATATGATGCCCACCAAAATGTGATGTTAATTCTTTATGTTTATTAATTGCATTAAACAAATGAAACATTTGGATACTTCGACCGGAACCTTTTAATTGTCCCTTACTAGTATCTTGATTCAAAACAATGGTTGGCTTTCCCGTAGCTTCAACAACACGGCTCGCAACAATACCTAAGACACCTTCATGCCAATTTTCTCCTGAAATAACTAACGTTTTTTTATATTGGTTAACATCAGTTTCTGCTTGTTGTAAGGCCAACTCCGAAATATCAGCGACAATTTTTTGACGACGAACATTTTCGGACTGAACAAAAGTTGCTAATTCTTTTGCTCGCTCATCATCTAAGGTTGTTAGTAGTTCCACACCAATGTTTGCATCACCCAATCGACCAATTGCGTTCAAACGTGGGGCAATACCAAAGCCAATATCCTTTTCATCCACCGTTTCTTGTTTTAGACTAGCAACCTCCATTAAGGAAATTAACCCTGGCCGTAGTGTTTGCTGTAACACCTTCAAACCGAAACTTGCAATTGCTCGATTTTCATCTGTCAACGATACTAAATCTGCTATTGTTCCAATCGCAACTAAATCTAATAACTCTTCAGAAAGTTCACCTGTTAACGCACTCGCAACTTTAAATGCCACACCAGCACCTGACAAATCACCAAATGGATAATGACCTTCAGGATGTCTAGGATGAATAATAGCGTAAGCATTAGGCAAAACTTCTGGTAATTCATGATGATCAGTCACAATAACATCAACACCTTGTGATTGAGCAAATTCGATTGCCTGATTTCCAGAAACACCATTATCAACAGTAATAATCAAAGCTGTCCCATTATTAATAATTTTTTTATACGCATCAATATTAGGACCATATCCGTCTATGAACCGATTAGGGATATACGTTTCCACGTCCGCACCCATATCACTAAGTACCTCAAACATTATTGATGTACTAGTTAACCCATCAGCATCATAATCACCATAGACCGTAATTTTTTGATTTTCAACTATCGCTTGTTGGATGCGCTCAATTCCTTTATCCATATCATGCATAAGCATTGGGTCATGTATATTTTCTGCACCTGCACTTAAAAAATCAGCAATAGCTTTCTCAGATGTAAATCCACGACTCCACAATAATGAAATCAATGAGCGATCTAATTGGATATTTTCAAATACGTCATTAGGAATGGTCTTGTCCCCTAAATCCAATAATTTCCAATTATACTTTGATTCAATCATATTAAACCTCAACTTTATTTTCGATTTTGATTTTCTGCTTTTAGCATTTTAATCTCATTCTGCAGTAATTGAACTTCTTTTCTATTTTTTGATTGAATTTTATCAGTTGCATTCGCCACTGATTCATCAAAATCGGTATTACGTTCATTCAATTGCTGACTCAATTCTTTATTTTCTTTTTTTAACATCATTGTTGTACTTGTTGTTAAAATACCGATTAATAATGCTCCTGCAAAAATTGAGAATAACAAAATCAGTATCATTGGCATTCTAACTTGAGCAAACCAAAAATTAATTGAAACTTCTTTTACATTCAAAATTGAAAAAAGTGCAATTACTATCATAATTAATAGCACAATGATTGTACGCCACTGCTTTTTCATGACTTTCCCCCACTATTTTTTGTTAAATATAGTCCCTGCTAAAAAATCGCCCACTTTAGGAAACAAGGTATAGCCTAAACTAGCTATTTCCATATAATAAGGTAAATTAATTTCACGCCTATTTGTTCCAATATTCTTCACAATAATTTGGGCAACATTGTTAGGTTTTAACATTATAGACCCAATATTTTTTAGATAATCACCTTTTTTGTCAGCAATGTTAAAGAAATTTGTCGCAATTGGTCCTGGATTGACTGTCATAACTTTTATTCCTAATGGCTTTAATTCTAATCTCAATGCATTTGAATATCCCAGAACACCAAATTTTGTTGCCGAATAAACAGCTGATTTAGGTGTCGCAATTTTACCTGCTATCGAAGCAATGTTAACAATAACACCACATTTTCTATCAGCCATATGCAACGCCACATTTTGTGTCATATACATTAACCCCAAAAGATTCACCCTAAACATTTTTTCAGCAATATCCATATCAAAGGTTAATACATTTTCCATTAATCCAAATCCCGCATTATTAATAAGCACATCAATCGGCCCAATTGAAGATTCAATTTTCTTAACCATTTGTTCAATTTGAAGTGGATCAGATACATCGCACGTCATTGCATAAGCTAGACGTCCTGATAGACGTTGGCAAGTTTCTTTAACTTCTAATAACTTATCCATTTGCCTAGCACAAATAATTACTACTGCACCTTTTCTAGCCACCTCATATGCCATTTCTTTACCCAATCCACTTGAGCCACCACTAATTAAAATAATTCGATTTCGTAAATCCCTTAACTCTTTATATTGACTAATCATCTGCTTTTTCCTTTTGAGAAAACGGTATATTTATGATATCAAAATCTCTAACTACCGTTGTATTTTTAAAGATACTTCTTGCCTCATTTTGTAGACTAATCGCCATTTTACCAACGTATCGTGCAGAAATATGTGTTAACAACAATAGTTTCACATTTGATTTTTTTGCAATTTCCGCAGCCTGAGCACTAGTTGTATGATAATAATTTCTAGCCATTCTGGATTCAGATTTTTCGAACGTACTCTCATGCACCAATACATCTGCATTATTAGCTAACGTATAACTATTTTTTGTTTTCCTTGTATCACCCAATATTGCGACAATACGCCCTTTTTTTGTTTCGCCTAAAAAATCATGTCCATCCAATTTTGTTCCATTTTCTAATTGAACTACTTTTCCTGCTTTCAGTTCACCATAGATAGGACCAGAAGGAACGCTCAATTCTTTAAGCTTATCTATTTGTAATTCACCCGCGTAATCATGTTCAATGATTCGATAACCAACACTTAAAATTCGATGATCTAAGTAGTCAAAATAAACTTTAAACGTGTCATCTTCAAAAATCAATCCAGGCTTATCGAGTTCTACAAAGTTAATTGTATATGACAATTTTGTTTCAGAAACTTGTAAACTAGTCCTTACAAAATTTTTAATACCCTTAGGACCGTAAATGGTCAGTGGTCCATTACCACCTTGAAATGAACGACTACTTAGAAGTCCTGGCAATCCAAAAATATGATCACCATGTAAATGTGTGATAAAGATTTTCTCAATTTTACGGGGTTTTATTGTTGTTTGTAAAATTTGATGTTGCGTTGCTTCACCCGCATCAAATAACCACACACTATTACGTTCATCTAATAATTTTAACGCAATACTAGTCACATTTCTATTTTTTGCAGGTGCACCTGCTCCGGTACCTAAAAATTCTAATTCCATATTGTTAACCTGTCCTTAATTATTCATTTAATTTCATTGGTAATGTAACTTCAAAAATAACACCCTTAGGTATCTTATTCATTACTTCAATTTTACCCTTATGTTCATCGACAATCCATTTAGCAATTGATAATCCTAATCCGTTACCACCTGTTTTACGGTTTCTAGATTTTTCTTCCCTATAAAAACGTTGGAAAATTATTTTTTTATGCGCATCACTGATATTTTCACCATCATTAATGACTTGAATGACCAATTGTTTGTTTGAATCAACGACAATAAACGCAATTTCATTACATGCAACTGTATATTTCAATGCATTATCAAGTAATATGACAATTAATTGATGAATTCGATCCTCATCCAGATAAATATACTGATTTGAAATCTTTATTTGAAAATTAAATTTTTTATCTTGACTCAAAGCAATATCCGCATAGGGCTGAATAATATCTTCAAAGTACGCCCTAGCAGGCACCTTCTTAAAGTGAAGCACATTAGCATTAGAATCTGAATTTGCTAGTAACAACAAATCTTTTGTTAGATTATTCAAGCGACGAATTTCACTCAATGAAGTCGCTATCGATTCACTTTCATCAATAATTTTTGCATTAGGTTTTGTTAATAAATATTCTAATTTATTTTGTATTATTGTTAACGGTGTCCTCAGTTCATGCGCCGCATTATCTATAAACTCTCTTTGCTTATTCCATGCACTGATCATTGGTTTAATACTAATCGATGATAGCATAAAACTCAATGCAATTGACAACATACCAAAAATCAGCAATGACACTAATAAAATATTTCTAAAACTAGTCAATGAATTTTGATTAATTTCAATATTTTCAATAATTTGAATATATTGAGCTTTATGCCATTTTGTAACAGCCGAATCTGGTATCTTCATTAAATAAGATCTAAACGTTGGTCCTTTTTTTTGTTTAATTGTTTTAAACTTATTTAAATCAGATTTATTAAATGTAATTTTACTAAACACTGGGTATCTCGTACCCATTGCATTTTTATTCGTTATTTCGCCATCTTTTGACCACAAAATTTGATAAACTTTAAAATCTGGGGCTTGTTTCAAAAGCGGACTATCATCAAGCGTCGAAATAATATCATATTTTGAATATTTTATTCGCTTAATTTGCTTTTTAATTGATGTATCAACATTAATTGTTAACGCATCATTGAACGAATTATACACGATCAGTCCAAGTGTCACAAAAATGAAACTAAAGCTGAGAAGGTAGACCAGAAATAATTTTGTTCTTGTATTTCTATTTGTCTTATTTTTCATCAGACTCAACTAAATAGCCAACGTTTCTAATTGTGCGAATCATTTTTTCATAACCAACCATCTTCAACTTTTTCCTTAAATTACTCATATAAACTTCTACAACCGTAATGCTCGTATCTGATGTAAATCCCCACACACGATCAAAAATTTGCTCTTTTGTTAAAATAGTATTTTTATTTTCCAATAGGTACGTTAAAAATTCATACTCTTTACCAGGTAAATTTATCGTTTGATTACCAGAAAAAATAGTTCTATTATCTGATAAAACCATATCCTTATATCTTAATTCACTATCTACTTCAAATTTCATAGTCCGTTTTAAAAGCGCTCTTATTCGCATTTGTAATTCGCTTAAATTAAATGGTTTAGCTAGATAATCATCTGCTCCAAAGTTAAATCCATCAATTTTATCAGCTGCGCTATCTTTTGCTGACAAAATTAACACAGCTGTATCAATTTTAAGCGCTCTAATTTTTCTTAACACTTCGAATCCTGATATTTTGGGAAGCATTAAATCTAAAATGATAATATCATAAATGTTTTGTGACGCTTTAAATAGCCCTTCTTCGCCATCAAAAGCTTGTTCTAATGTCATAATTTTCGTTGTTTCGACAATATTATCAGAAATATTTTTATCATCTTCAATAATTAATCCTCTTGGCATATTTATCTTATATCCTTTCATTTTCATTTAAAAAAATGCATAATAACATTATTAATCCATTAAAGGTTGGTGAATATGATGCGTATGATTGATTTAGAATTAGCAACTAGTGACTTAAATAAAAATTTAAAATTATATTACACTACTGATAGTATATTTTACCCTATTTCTGAAGTAATTAGTACATCAGAATCTTTTATTTTAAAAGCAACCCGCTCAAACAACCCAATTTTACTTCGAGACTTACTTTATCAATCTGATTCAGAATCTCGTCCTAAAAAAATAATTATCCGAACCATTAACGAAGAATCACATTTAATTTTAGGTTACAGGATAGACCATGATAAACTTTTTTTAGCTTAAAACTTAAAATACCGTTAAACCAAAGCAAAATGGTTTAACGGTATTTTAAATGCTATCTATTCTTAATTAACTCGCGCGCGATATAAGTCGCATAGTATTTGGAACCATTAGGATTCGGATGAACGTTGTCATCATAAAACCATTCTGTATGATTTTTACTATAAGAATGCCAATCAATCACATGAAGATTTGAATATTTTTTCTTTTGTAATTCTAACATGCTATTAACAGTACCTTCCCAACGTTTGGTTGGGACATGCACATTAATCCAGTACACTTGTCTTGCTGATCCAACTGCACTCATAATAGCGTCAAATTGATCTGTTGTAAATGGACTGTTAGTTCCTAGCCCAATAATGACGTTATCTTGCAATTTTCCCTGATTAGCAAGCAATTTGATGTCACCTGAAGCCGTATATACCTGACGACCAACTTTTGCATCAACATACATATGTGGAAAATCGTCTTGTAAAATATTTTCACCATCTGCTAACACTGAATCACCAATAGCTGTTGCATATACACCTGCAGCTTTTTCTGTTTCAGCATCTGTTAATGCCGTTTGACTCTGTTTTTCCACTGAACTTTTTTGACTTGATTTTGTTTTTTCTGAACTAGATTTTTTAGAAGTAGAAGAACTCGTCTTTTTTAAAGCGTCAGCATTCTTCTTCTCAGCTGATTTCGCATTTTTACTAATATTAGCTTTTAAATCATTTGATCCAGTCACTGGTAAACTTGGACCAACAATCATTCCGAAAAACGCAATAATAATAATCAACGCTCCCACAATAACCGC
The DNA here is from genome assembly GCF_054941065.1 of Dellaglioa sp. BT-FLS60. Taxonomy (NCBI): domain Bacteria; kingdom Bacillati; phylum Bacillota; class Bacilli; order Lactobacillales; family Lactobacillaceae; genus Dellaglioa; species Dellaglioa sp. BT-FLS60. The sequence goes on along the minus strand of NZ_JBSOLI010000022.1, from coordinate 12,052 downwards.
CACTTTTTGACGACTAATTTTAACACTGTTTGTAAAAACGGTCTTAATAATTGTGAAAGTTTGCTTATAGTCAAACCTTTGCAATGGCCTTTCCAAGAATCGGTATGATAAATCACTGACTACTAAAATCATGGCGATTTCAACTAGCGCATTCAACCATGGATGTGCGCCAATACTTTGAATCTTAGACTCATAAAACACCATTATTGGAAATTGATATAAGTAAATCCCGTAACTTCTTTTACCAATCCAAGTAAAAAGTGGATTAGTCATAACCCTATTCATATCATTTCCTGGATGCGCAACAGTTGCAACAAAAATCACAACTAAGACTGAAAAGAAGAACATCCCACCACGGTAAACAAGTGAGCTCTGATCAGACATAGTGAAAAATAACAAAATAATTGTTAAAAGCGATACACTACCCACCACATCCAAAAAAAGACGACCTTTATTCGAAATTTCTTTTTTCAAAGAACTACTTGGCCAAATGAATGAAAGACTTGAACCCAACAAAATTGAAAACATTCTTGTATCCGTACCATAATAAACACGACTTGGATCAGATCCTGTTTTGTATAAAAAAGCCATTAGTAAAGCAGAAATGAACGCAAGTATAAAAATAAGATTAAAAATACGTTCTTTCCGTTTCAGGAAAATAATCAATAGCACAACAATAATGGGCCAGAAAAAATAGTATTGCCCTTCAATTGAAAGTGACCAAAGATGTGTAAAAGGTGATGGCGTTCCAAAATGATCAAAATATGATTCTTTGTGAATAACCTGAAACCAATTGTAAACATACAATAAATTTGAGGCAAAAATTTCTCTGACATTTTTTAATAAATCTCTTTGAAATAACGTAATATACGTAATTGTTGTTACTAGCATTGTTAATAACGCTGGGTAAAGTCGTCGAATTCTTCGAATATAAAATCCAAGAATATCAATTTTGTGATTCTGTTGCCATTCTTGATTAAGTAAATCAGTAATTAGGTAGCCTGATACGACAAAAAATATTGGAACCCCTAGGTAACCACCTTGTAAACTAGACGGCACAAGATGATAAAGGATAACCCCAATAACAGCTAATGTCCTAACGCCATCAAAGCCAGTAATATATCTAGCTTTTTTTAATCTTTGCTTCTTCTCCATCCTGTCCCGTTCTCCTCTTACTTATACTAATGAAACTTTTATAAATGAACTAAAACTATTAACTATTTTAAAATTACTCAACAAATTCAAATGAGAATTTATCAATTCTTACAATATCGCCACTTTTAGCACCACGTTCACGTAAGGCATCATCAACACCCATACCACGAAGTTGACGTGCAAAGCGCATTAAACTTTCGTCTCGATCCATGTTCGTCATTTGATACAAACGTTCTAATTTTTCACCAGAAAGAACCCAAGTTAAATCTTCATCCCTATTAATAACAAAATCAGGCGCTGATTTTTCTTGTTCTTTTTCAAAGTCATAGATTTTTTGTTGTGCTTCTTGTTCTTTCATGTTTAATGTTGGGAACATTGGTGTTTCTTCCAATAAATCACCAGCCACATTCATTAATGTCTTAAGACCTTCACGTGTAATAGAAGACGTTGAAAAGACACGAGGTACTTCTTCTAGTGTAGAATCCTCTGCTAATTGTTTTTTAAATTCTACTAATTGTTCAGTAGCGCCTGGCATATCCATTTTACTTGCAACAATCAATTGAGGACGTTCAAGTAATTCAGGATCATAGTTTTCCAATTCTTTATTAATCTTAAGATAGTCATCAAATGGATCGCGACCTTCTTCAGGGTTCATATCAACTAAATGAAGGATAACACGAGTCCGTTCAATATGGCGTAGGAACTGAATTCCTAAACCAACACCTACTGAAGCACCTTCAATTAAACCAGGTAAATCGGCAATAACAAAGTCACGATTATTATCTAAACGAACCATCCCTAAATTAGGAGATAACGTTGTAAAATGATAATCAGCAATCTTAGGTTTTGCACTTGTGACAACTGAAAGCAGTGTTGATTTACCAACAGAAGGAAATCCAACTAAACCAACATCAGCTAAAACTTTTAATTCAAGTTGAATTTTACGTTCAACTCCTGGTTCACCATTTTCAGAAATTTCTGGAGCTGGATTCTTAGGGCTAGCAAATCTGATGTTACCACGGCCACCACGGCCACCCTTAGCAATGACAGCATAATCCCCTTTACGTACGAGATCAGCAATAACTACGCCAGTTTCAGCATCTTTAATGGTTGTTCCTTCTGGTACTTGAACTCTTTTATCAGGTGCACCATGTCCATGCATCCCTTTAATCATTCCTTTTTCACCAGATTCTGCTCTGAAATGCTTACTATATCTGAAATCCATTAAGGTTCTTAAACCTTCATCTACTTCAAAGACAATGCTACCACCACGGCCACCATCGCCACCGGCTGGGCCACCCATAGGTACATATTTTTCTCGACGAAATGCAACCATTCCGTCTCCACCCTTACCAGCTTTTACTTCAATTGTTACTTGATCTATAAACATAGAATCACCTTTTCTTTCCGTTTAACTACTAACTTACTATTTTAAAGAAGAAAAGGTCATTTGTCTATGCATTTACTTAACTCTTTCATAAATTCAAGCCAATTTCTCATAACTAAACTTTTTAACTGTTTTTGACTGGTTTTTGTTGATTTTGAATGTTTTATGTGTTATTTTCATTTATAAGGAGTTGAGAAAGTGCTTACAATTGAAAGATACCAATTTATCAGATCTGAAATTGACAAACATGGTTACGTTAAATTACAAGATATTTGTCATCGTTTAAACGTCTCAGAATCAACTGTTCGCCGTGATTTACAGCAACTTGAAACTGATGGCGAATTACTTAGAGTCCATGGTGGCGCACAAAGTAACCGATTATTAAAAGTGGAAGCAAATTTAGAAGATAAATCTACATTGAATATATCAAATAAAACTGAAATTGCTAAAACAGCCGTAAAATTAATTCAGCCAAATAATGTCATTTTCCTTGATGCTGGCAGTACAACCTTTGCAATGATTCCCTACTTGAACCAAATTGACGATTTAACTGTTGTCACAAACGGTGTGAATCATGCACTCTCACTTGCCGAATACAATGTTAAAACCATCGTGATTGGTGGGCAAGTCAAAGCAAATACAAAGGCTATTGTTGGTTCTGGCAGTATTGAAACGGTCAAAAACCTTCAATTTAATTTAGTTTTTCTTGGTATGAATTCAATTAATCTTGATTTTGGGTTTAGTACACCAGATTCTGAAGAGGCTGCAGTAAAAGTGGCTGCAATGAATCAAGGACGACAGACTTATGTTTTAGCTGATAGCTCTAAATTTAATCAAGTTTCATTTGTTAAAGTAGCAGATCTTAATCACGCCATCATTATTACCGATAAATTACCAATCAATGATATTGACGACTATAAAAAACAAACAAATATTCAGGAGGCCCTCTAAATGATTTATACAGTAACAATCAATCCTTCTATCGATTACATCGTCCAATTAAATCAATTAACGCTTGGCGAAGTCAATCGAATGGATTACGATACCAAATTACCAGGTGGTAAAGGCATTAACGTGTCACGAATTCTAAATGAATTATCTCAACCAAATAAGGCTCTTGGATTCATTGGTGGTTTCACAGGTGAGTTTATCAATTCAGCTTTACAAGCCAATCATCTTGATACTCAATTTACAAAAATTAAAGCTGATTCAAGAATTAATATCAAAATTAAATCTGAACAAGAAACTGAAATCAATGGCAAAGGCCCTCAAATTTCAGATAATGAAATTAAAAATTTCACTAGCCAATTTAACACTTTAACGTCAAATGATACAGTCATTTTAGCTGGGAGCTTGGTCCCTAGCCTATCTCAAGATTTTTATTATAACTTAATTAAAGTCATTCGTTCTAAAGGTTCCCAATTTGTCATCGATACAACTGGCGAGGCATTATTAAAAACAATTGGTGAAAAGCCTCTTGTCGTCAAACCCAATCATCATGAATTAGCTGAATTATTCGACGTTACTTTAAATAGTATCAGTGACATCGTTAAATATGGCCAGAAACTATTAGAATTAGGTGCACAACATGTTTTAATCTCAATGGCTGGTGATGGTGGCTTATTAATCACAAAAGACGCTGTCTATAAGAGTAATGCACCTAAAGGAACCGTGATTAATTCAGTCGGTGCTGGTGACTCAATGATTGCCGGCTTTACGGGTACCTTCGCAAAAACAAGTGACCCTGTCGAAAGTTTTAAATACGGGCTTGCCTGTGGTTCTGCAACCGCATTTTCTGAAGATATTGCAACTATTGACAAAATCAATGAAATTTTACCACAAATAAAAATTGAAAAAATATAACTTTTAAAAGGAGTTTTACACTATGGACTTAAATGAATTATTACTTAAAGATGTCATGATCATGGATCTTCAAGCAACAACGAAAGCCGAAGCCATTGATGAAATGGTTCACAAATATTTTGAAGCCGGTATTATTGATGATGAGGCGCTTTACAAACAAGATATTTTAAAACGTGAAGCACAATCAACAACAGGTATCGGTGAAGGAATTGCCATGCCACATGCAAAAAACAAAGCGGTTAAACGCGCAACTGTTCTATTTGCTAAAAGCAAAGCTGGTCTTGATTATGAATCACTTGATGGTCAACCTACGTTCTTATTCTTTATGATTGCCGCTCCTGAAGGCGCAAATAATGCTCATCTTCAAGCGCTAGCTGCTTTATCTAGTTTATTAATTAACCCTGATTTAGTTGCTAAACTCAAAACAGTTACTACTCCTGATGAAGTACAAGCTGCCTTCACTGCTGCTGAAAACGAAAAAGAAGCTAAAGAAGTTGCTGCACAATTAGCTGCTAAAAATAATGATGCTAAACCTTCAGGTAATCCCTACGTTGTCGCAGTCACTGCCTGCCCTACTGGTATTGCACATACTTACATGGCCGAAGCTGCTTTGATTAAACAAGCCGAAGAAATGGGCGTTGATATTAAAGTTGAAACAAATGGCTCCGAAGGTATTAAGCATCTTTTAACCGACGAAGAAATCAGTCGTGCAGCTGGTGTCATTGTTGCCGCCGATAAAAAAGTTGCCATGGATCGATTTGATGGCAAACCATTAATTAATCGTCCGGTTACTGACGGTATTAAAAAACCAGAAGAACTAATCAACAGTGCAGTGAGTGGTAAAGCCCCTATCTATCACGCTAAGGGAACTGATGCTGCCGAAACTGAGACAGAAACTTCAGGTAGCGTTTGGAATGAAATTTACAAGAACTTAATGAACGGTGTCTCACATATGCTCCCATTCGTTGTTGGTGGTGGTATCTTAATGGCTCTTTCATTCATCGTTGAACAATATGTTCCCGGTGGTTCAAAATCACAAGCCTTTGTCTTCTTAAATGGCATTGGTAATTATGCTTTTGCATTCTTAGTTCCTATCTTAGCTGGATTTATTGCTATGAGTATTGGTGATCGACCTGCTCTTATGCCTGGTATTGTTGGTGGTTACATGGCTAACTTTGCCGCTGCAAATGTCATTAAAACTGAATCCGTTTCTGGTTTCTTAGGTGGTTTAGCTGCTGGTTTCATTGCTGGTTACGTTGTTGTTGGTCTTAAAAAACTCTTTAAAAACTTACCAAAATCATTAGATGGTATGAAGCCTATCTTAATTTATCCAATCTTATCTCTACTGATTGTCGGCGCCATCATGTTCTTCATGATTAACCCTGTCTTCGCACAAATTAACCATGTCTTATCAGATTTCTTAACACACATGGGAACAGCTAATGCCGTGCTAATCGGAACAATCCTAGCCGCTATGATGGCTATCGATATGGGTGGTCCATTTAATAAAGCTGCCTACACATTCTCAATTGGTGTCTTCACTTCAACTGGTGATGGTAAAATGATGGCTGCTGTTATGGTCGGTGGTATGATTCCACCTCTTGCAATTGCTATTGCATCAACATTCTGGAAAAATAAATTTTCTGAAGACGAAAGAAAAGCTGGTTTATCTAACTATATTCTTGGTATTTCATTCATTACTGAAGGTGCGATCCCTTACGCCGCATCAGATCCACTACATGTCATTACATCTAGTGTCATCGGTGCCGCAATTGGTGGTGGGTTGAGTCAATTCTGGAACGTTTCCGTTCCTGCACCTCATGGTGGTCTTTGGGTAATTGCCTTAGCAACAAATAAAACATTCTACTTACTTTCTGTTTTAATTGGTGCCGCAATTGCAGGAATTATCCTTGGTATCTGGCGTCCCGTTGCAAAAGAAAATAAAAAATAATTTGTTCAATCTCGAAGCGTTATCAGGTGAAACTGGTGAGGCTTCTTTTTTATCTGAAAACCAAAAGGACTTATTCGGTATCAATTATTGATATCGAATAAGTCCTTTTATTAGTCTATAAAGATAATTTTATCGTTTGTGCAACTGTTTTCGAAATTCCTAAGCCCTGTAAGTCTTCCATTGAAGCCTCTTTAATATGTTTCATCGAACCAAATTCTTTCAATAATTTAATTCTCGTTTTGGGGCCAACTCCTTGAATTGAATCCAAGCGTGAACTCAATGAATGTTTTGAATGAACCTGACGATGAAAGGTAATCGCAAATCGATGGACTTCATCTTGAATTCTTTGCAAAAGATAAAATCCCTCACTCTTTGGATCTAACGACAATCTTTGATCAGCCTCACCAAACATTAAATCAGATGTTTTATGTTGATCATTTTTAACCATCCCTGCCACAGGAATCATCAGATTTAACTCATTAATTAATATATCTTTCGCAGCCTCAATTTGAATTTCAGCACCATCCATTAAAATTAAATCAGGCATGGGCTTACCTTCTTTCAAAAGACGCGTATAACGTCGACGAATAACTTCACGAGTACTTGCCGCTTCATCCGCATGATCGACCGTATTTAGCTTATATTTACGATACTCGCTCTTCTCAGGCTTACCATCAATAAAACTAACCATCGCTGAAACTAAATCGGTCCCTTGGATATGTGAATGATCAAAGGATTCAATGCGATGTCCCTCTGGAATTCCCATAGCATCAGTAATTTCTTTCATAGCTCCAACAGTTTTGCGACCATCTAATTCTAATAATCTAAATTTTTCTTCCAGCACGAGTCGTGCATTTTTCTTTGCTAATTTTAGAAGTTCACTTTTTTGACCACGCTGTGGTGTCCGAATTGGAACTTGTAAAATATCAGATAAGACAGCTGTGTCAATACCTGCCGGAACAAGAATTTCTTTAGGTAATACATTATTTTTCCGATTGTAAAATTGAAGAATGAACGTTGCCATTTCTTCTTCAGGTGTTGTCACAATTGGAAAAAGTCTTTTTTCTCGTTTCATTAATCGTGCTTGTCTGATAAAGAAGACTTGAATTGATAACCACCCTTTATCAAGATAAAAGTTAAATAAATCACGTGGTGTATGATCATTGGAAATAATTTTTTGTTTCTCAACCGTCACCTCAATAAAATGAATTTGGTCACGTAATTCGGCAGCACGTTCAAATGATAATTCATCCGCTGCGTTAACCATTTCTTTTTTGAGTCTTTGTTTGGCCACTGTTACATTGCCATTCAGGAATGATTTAATCTTTTTAATTTGTGCCTCATATTTTTCATGTGGCACTTCTTTAAAACAAGCACCCAAACATTGCCCCATATGATAATACAAACACGGACGTTTCTGAAATCCATTACATCTTCTCAAGGGATAAACTTTCTGTAAAAACTGTAATGTTTCCTGTGCTGCATACACATTGGGATAAGGACCAAAATAAAACCCACCATCTTTATTGACTTGACTGACAATTTGCATCATGGGATCTTTTTCGTTTGTAATCTTAATATAGGGGTAGCCGGTACCCTTTTTTAATTTGATGTTGTAATAAGGCTGATGCTTTTGAATTAACGTAATTTCTAACAGAAATGCTTCTTTATCCGTTGACGTAATAATCGTTTCAAAATCAACAATTTGCGAAACTAATTTGGCTGTTTTACCTTCGTGTGCACTTTTAAAATAAGACCGTACACGATTTTTCAAATTTTTTGCTTTACCAACATAAATAATCTGACTATTTAAATTTTTCATAATATAGCATCCCGGTAACGCCGGCAATAATGCTAACTTATTTTCAATATGCTCTGAAGCCAATCAACGCACCTTCTTTACAATAATAAATACTAATTAATTATACCCCGAACAACTGTTTGAATAAAGAAAATAGATTCCAAGTAAACGAGGCGTCTACCTGAAATCTATTTATTATAATATTTTTGATAAAAAGTCTTGAGCACGTTCTGATGTTGGATGATCAAAAACATCTTCTGGACGGCCCTTTTCTTGAATATAGCCTTGATCCATAAACCAAATTTGATCGGCTACTTCTCTAGCAAAGCCCATTTCATGAGTAACGACAACCATTGTCATGCCATCGCTAGCTAATGTTTTCATCACCTTAAGGACTTCCCCAACCATTTCTGGATCTAAAGCTGATGTTGGTTCATCGAATAATAACACTTCTGGATCCATCGCCAATGCTCTAGCAATCGCAACACGTTGTTTTTGACCACCAGATAAGCTATCAGGATATTGCAACGCTTTATCCGCCAATCCAACCTTGTCCAACAAATTGGTAGCAATTTTGGTTGCTTCTTCATCTGAAAGACTCTTAACTTTCATGGGGGCTAATTTAACATTCTCAATCACATTCATATTTGGAAATAAATTAAAGCCTTGGAAAACCATACCCATTTTTTCTCTTAATTGATTTAAGTCTTTTTCATTTAGACTCGTCAAATCTTTACCTTCAAAAAGAACATTTCCTGAGGTTGGCACTTCAAGTAAGTTTAAACAACGTAAAAATGTACTTTTACCGGATCCAGACGGTCCAATAACACAAATAACCTGCCCTTTATCAACTGACTCAGAAATATCTTTTAAAACAGTATTTTTTCCAAAAGATTTCATTAATTTATTTACTTCAATAATCTTAGACATGTTTCATCTTCCCTTCAAAGTAATTTAATAATTTAGATAAGCTAAACGTTAAAATAAAATAGAGTAACATTGCAACAAAAATCGGTGCAATTCCTTTATAAGTAGCTGATTGAACCATCTTCATTTGGTAAATTAAATCGGTCACACCGATAATCGATACAATTGAACTTTCTTTGATTAAAGTAATAAATTCATTTCCCAAGGCTGGCCAAATATTTTTCACCGCTTGTGGAATAATAACTGATTGATAAGTCTCTTTCTGTGAGAGTCCCAAACTTCTTGCTGCTTCCATTTGACCTTCATCAATAGAAGCTATTCCCGAACGAATCACTTCAGCGATATAAGCACCTGAATTAAGCGACACAGCTATGATTCCTGCAAGCAATGCCGGAATATTGACAAGCATCCCAATACCAAAGTAGACGAACATAACTTGAATCATTAACGGTGTCCCACGCACAAATTCAATATATGAAACGGCAATAAGTTTGATAACCTTATTTTTACCTAAACGCATAAGTGCCAACAACGTTCCTAATATAACACCCACAAAAACTGAAATGGCCGTTATTAGTAACGTATAGCCAACTCCTTTTGCAAAATATTTCCAGTAATGAATCATTGTATTGTTTGACGTATTTTTTGTTAAATACTGACTTGCTTCTGGTAAATAAGTTTTATTAATTAAATTTTTCTTTTTAATTTCTTTAATTGATTTGTTTGCGGCCGCTACCAGCGTAGGTGAATTTTTAGCAAATCCAGCTGCAGCACCTTTTGCATCTGGTGCTGAGACGAATCCTGGGTTAACTACTGCTAATGAACTATCATTTTGAGCGTAGGCTTTAGCAGTTGGTTCTTCCATTGTAACCCCTGCTACTTTGCCACTTTTAAGTGCTAAAATTAAATCTGTAACTTTAGCTAGGCCTTTAATCGTTACATTTTTGATTTGCGCCTTACTCATTGTATATTGAAGTGAACCAGTTTGAGCACCCACCGATAGATTAGAAAAATCATTCAATGTTTTGTATTTTGCTTTATCAGCTTTGTTAACCAGCATCATCTGTTTCCCGTTATAATAAATATTTGAAAAATCAATACTTTTTTTACGAGCATCTGATGGATTCATACCTGAAATAACTATATCGATTTTATGCGTTTCTAAACCAACCAGTAATGAATCAAAATCCATTTTTTTGATGACCAACTTAACGCCAATATCTTTAGCAATTTTTTTTGCTATTGAAATATCAAATCCAACAATCTTATCATTACCATTAACTGTTGTTTGAAATTCATAAGGTGGATAATCTGGACTCGTTCCAAGTACTAATGTTCCCTTATCCTTAACATCCTGTAATGATGTGTCTGTTGCAGCATTTACTTGATTCATACCAACTAACATCATGAAAAATGTAATAAGAATACTTATAAGCCATTTTTTATTTATTTGCACAATCTTACGCTCCTTTTTCAATTTCTCTTATTAGTGAATAAATTGATTATATGCTATAAAGATTATTTATGCAATAAAACGTATTAAATAATCTGTTTTATGCATAATAATATTAATTAAAGCGCTTTTTATGCAACAATTAGCTATCTTGTATTCATTTTAATAAACTGTTATCCTATATTTACATAAGGAGGTTACCATTATGAGTTTAAAAATCCAACGACAAGACAATTTAGAAAGTTTATTTGATAAATTTGCAATTGATCCTAAAGAACCTGCCAAAGTTGACCTAAAATCTTCAAAAACAGAAGAAAAACCTGAATCTGATACCAAAGATTCGAAAACGAAAAAATAAAAAAATTCCGATAAGCAATCAACTTATCGGAATTTTTTTATTTTTTGAATCCGTCTGGATATCTTTTATTTAATTTTAAAATATTATCTTTTGCAACATCATCAAATTCAATATCGGCCCATTCAGCAATTTGCGATAAGTACCAAAGAACATCGCCCATTTCCTTAGTTAATTTAACCTTATCTAATTCTCGGCCTTTAAAGGTGTAGTCCTTAATCAAATCCACTAATTGTCCGCCTTCAGCTGCGACACCCAAAGCACAATTAGTTAAAACTTGTTCAGTTCCATATAGTGTTCGATTTGCTGCTTCTTGATAGTCATTAAATTCCATTTTCTTCTCCTAAGTTTGCATGCTTTTCAATCCACTGCCAAACTTCTTCTTTTCCAGATTTATCTTGAGCAGAGAATAAAACAAAATCATCCTCAGGAGTTAAAGACAACGCGCGACGAATGACACTTTCGTGTTGATTCCATTTACCACGAGAAATTTTATCACTTTTTGTTGCAACAACCAATACTGGAATATCATAATAATGAAGAAAATCAACCATTTGAACATCCAATTTCGTTGGTTCATGTCGTGCGTCAACTAACGAGATAACGCCTCTCAACGTTGTGCGTTCTGCCAAATAAGTTTCAATCATTTGACCCCATTTTGCACGTTCTGTTTTTGATACCTTCGCGTATCCATATCCTGGAACATCCACGAAAAATAATTTTTGTTCAACGTTATAAAAGTTCAACGTTTGCGTTTTCCCCGGTTGACTTGAGGTTCTCGCATAACTTTTACGATTAATTAACGTATTTATTAATGATGATTTTCCAACATTAGAACGCCCTGACAATGCAATCTCAGGCATCCCATCTGTTGGATACTGCGCTGGTGCAACGGCACTCATAACTAGTTCAACATTATGAACATCCATATTAAACACCTTCCTTTCAATACTCAAACTATTTTACCATATAAAAATGTGTTCATGTAACTTAATCTGAATCAAAAAAAGCTTTACAACATCGAACCAAAATAGGCTCTACAATATTTGTTGTTGGTGATAGAAAATCTATCACTGGCGGCAATTTTTTTATATAATAATACAAAAAAGGGAACTTCGTTTCCTTTAATGGCCAGCCAGCCCAAAAGAAAGAGGTTCCCT
>NZ_JBSOLI010000021.1:0-269 GCF_054941065.1 Dellaglioa sp. BT-FLS60 | reverse complement strand
GGTGGGACAGATGATTAGGGTGAAGTCGTAACAAGGTAGCCGTAGGAGAACCTGCGGCTGGATCACCTCCTTTCTAAGGAATATTACGGAAACCTACACACTTGTCGAAAATTTGTTTAGTTTTGAGGGGTTTACTCTCAAAAATTTGTTCTTTGAAAACTAGATAATATTTATTAAATTTTTAAGCAATAAGCCGAGAAACACCGCGTTTTATTAGTTAAGAACGTAGTTCTTAACAAAACCACTTTGCTTTATGTAAAGTTAGGTTA
>NZ_JBSOLI010000020.1:0-469 GCF_054941065.1 Dellaglioa sp. BT-FLS60 | reverse complement strand
TCAAGATAAAGATAGTAACCGATTGAGTAATGTATTTATCGATGCAAATGTCCGTGCGACAAAGTTATCGTCAACAGGTGGGTTTTTAAAATCTGGGAATACAACTTTTTTAATTGGGATTGAAGACGAACGTGTGGATGAGGTTTTACAGATTATTAAGGAAACATCTTCGAGTCGTGAACAATTTATGGCTCCTCCTGTTAATTTGGATGTCTTAATGGATGCGCAAGTGCCATTCCCTTTAGAAGTTCAAGTTGGTGGCGCAACGGTATTCGTCTTGCCAGTAGAACAATTTCACCAATTTTAGGGGTAAATAGTAATGACGGAAATGGTTACTGAAACCAGTAATATAACGATTCAAGAATTACAACCGGCCTTAATTGAACATTTTAAAAAGTTAACAACAATGAATCAATTGGCTCATGCGTATCTATTCGCGGGACAAGAAGGCGTTGGTAAGATTGAACTG
>NZ_JBSOLI010000019.1:0-472 GCF_054941065.1 Dellaglioa sp. BT-FLS60 | reverse complement strand
GGTGGGACAGATGATTAGGGTGAAGTCGTAACAAGGTAGCCGTAGGAGAACCTGCGGCTGGATCACCTCCTTTCTAAGGAATATTACGGAAACCTACACACTTGTCGAAAATTTGTTTAGTTTTGAGAGATTTACTCTCAAAAGCGTTTACGGGCCTATAGCTCAGCTGGTTTAGAGCGCACGCCTGATAAGCGTGAGGTCGATGGTTCGAGTCCATTTAGGCCCATTTACCAATTAATAAAATACCCATTATGGGGCCTTAGCTCAGCTGGGAGAGCGCCTGCCTTGCACGCAGGAGGTCATCGGTTCGATCCCGTTAGGCTCCATTGACAATTTTAATTGTCGAATTTGTTCTTTGAAAACTAGATAATATTTATTAAATTTTTAAGCAATAAGCCGAGAAACACCGCGTTTTATTAGTTAAGAACGTAGTTCTTAACAAAACCACTTTGCTTTATGTAAAGTTAGGTTA
>NZ_JBSOLI010000018.1:0-471 GCF_054941065.1 Dellaglioa sp. BT-FLS60 | reverse complement strand
TAGATACGACATGATGAGTAACGAAGGGAGCAATTATTGTGAGGTTGAAGATTGCTCGTGAAAAGTGTGGTAATACGAGTTCAGACCCAGTGCCAATGACTGGAAATGGTGTCATACGAGCTTAACGATTACAATGATCGGGTATTATGACGCCTAAGGAGCATGAAATATTCTTATTAACTGGAATAGAACTAACTGATGAATATTCAATGTTAACTACGGCTGCTTATTATTTTGAACGTGTAATTGATACGGTTATTATTACAATTGGTTCAGAAGGCTTTTTCTTTATGCGTAATAATGGTGAAGAAGGAATGGTTCCTGCATTCAAAGTTAATGCTGTGGATACGACTGCTGCTGGAGACACATTTATCGGTGCCACAGCAACACGTTTACATTCTAACTTGGATAATTTAGCTGAAGCAATGCGGGAGTGAGCAGCTGCTTCATCTGTGACAGTTTCTCGTCCTG
>NZ_JBSOLI010000017.1:0-467 GCF_054941065.1 Dellaglioa sp. BT-FLS60 | reverse complement strand
AGTTAGAGTTTGATCCTGGCTCAGAACGAACGCTGGCGGCAGGCCTCAAACATGCAAGTCTAGGGGGGTGTAGCAGACGGGTGCGTAACGCGTGGGAATATACCTATTGGTTCGGAACAACTCAGGGAAACTTGAGCTAATACCGAATGTGCCCTAAGGGGGAAAGATTTATCGCCAATGGATTAGCCCGCGTCCGATTAGCTAGTTGGTGAGGTAATGGCTCACCAAGGCTCCGATCGGTAGCTGTTCTGAGAGGAAGATCAGCCACACTGGGACTGAGACACGGCCCAGACTCCTACGGGAGGCAGCAGTTGGGAATCTTGGACAATGGGGGAAACCCTGATCCAGCCATGCCGCGTGAGTGATGAAGGCCTTCGGGTTGTAAAACTCTTTCGACGGGGACGATAATGACGGTACCCGTAGAAGAAGCTCCGGCTAACTTCGTGCCAGCAGCCGCGGTAATACGA
>NZ_JBSOLI010000002.1:0-3445 GCF_054941065.1 Dellaglioa sp. BT-FLS60 | reverse complement strand
TAATGGATTTGGATAAACCGTACCCAAAAGTCTTATGGCTTTTGGGTCTTTTTTTGTCATTATACAAAAAAACTGTTATTAGTAATAGAATTAATTTCTATTACCAACAACAGATATTGTAGACCCTTTTTTAGCTAGTTGGGTTAGATGGATTCGAACCATCGCATGACAGGATCAAAACCTGTTGCCTTACCGCTTGGCTATAACCCAATATTATAAAATGGTGGAAGAGAGTGGATTCGAACCACCGAACCCGAAGGAGCGGATTTACAGTCCGCCGCGTTTAGCCTCTTCGCTACTCTTCCATATCAGCTTTATCCGACTTAATTATCATACAAAAAAATACAATAAATATCAAGCTTTTTTTTCAATTATTTTAAATTAATTTTTTGTAAGGCAAATTTCCATTCTTCCATGAACGTATTTTTAGTCCATTCATTATATTTTTTTCGCCCATATCCCACTGGTTTCGTGTAATACATCGTTTTTTTTATTTGAATAGGGTCATGCTTAATGTGTAAATGTCCAAACAAAACTTTTTCAACTTGATAGTGTTCTAATAAGTCTCCCATTTTTTGACTTCCCAACATTCCATTAACGACGTTCCAAAAACGATTATCATCATTAATTTTGATATATGTTTTACTGGGAACAAAATGCGTCATAAATAAAATTTTTTTATTGAGTTGCTTTGCATCGCTTAACAATTTATCAGTTTGCGCTAAACTTAATTTAAATCTATCAACATCTAACATAGGTTGATTAATTTTACGATCAATCCAATAATTATTTTTCCAACGCAACATTTCCTCATTAGACCGTTTTAGCTGTTTTGAGTAACTATAATCATACCACCCATTATTTCCAATGATTCGCCATACAGTGCCAGGAACATCAATATATCGATTATGAAGATAAGAATCATTGGATAGACTCTCTAATTCATCAAATGTTACATTTTTAACCATATCATGATTACCAGCAATAAATAATACAATAATTTGATTACTCAACTTCTTTTTTAATCCGGCCACATATTTAACTGTTTCATTAAAATCATTAAATAAGTCACCTGCAATAAGATAATAGTCAACATGCATTGCTAACAAATATTTTGCTTGCTGATCAATAACTTCATCTACATTCACTTTATTAATATCAAAATGATTATCACTACTAGTTGCAACAATTGTCATATTTTCCTCCAAAAAAAAGATACGTTAATTAAAATTAACATATCTTTCATTAAAAATCTATTTAATTGACGCCTTCCATTAACTTGTGAATTTTTGGAATAAAAAAACTCAACATAATACCAAAGGCAACGGTAATTCCACCAACTACTGCAAAGTACATTGATTCAGTACCAGGTGTGTATAAGCGAACAATTTGTGAATTTAAAGCCTGAGCAACAGCGTCACTCAAGAACCAAACACTCATCATTTGAGATTGAAAACTCTTCGGTGCAAGTTTAGTCGTGATAGATAATCCGACTGGAGAAACCAAAACTTCACCAAGCATAACCATCATCCAACTAACAACTAGCCACAATGGGCCAACTTTAGTATCTGTACCGAAAAGAATCCCAGGTAACATCATCCAAAGGAATGAAGCACCAGCAAATACTAACCCTATTGAAAATTTAGCTGGAGAACTAGGTTGCTTTGAACCTAATTTAACCCACAACCAAGCAAATATTGGAACATAAATTAAAATAAACAATGGATTCATACTTTGGAAGAAACTAGCTGGGAAAGTAAATCCAAAAGCACTTAATCGAGTTCTAGTTGATGCAAACATTGCTAAAACAACTGAGCCTTGTTCTTCAATTGACCAGAATAAAATACTAGCAATAAATAATGGAATATAAGCTGTTAATCTTGATCGTTCAATTTTTGTTGTTTTCTTACTTACAAGCATCATTGTAAAGTAGTAAACAGGAATAATAACTGCAAGAATGGTAATTAAAAGAATAACATTCGTAATATTCAATGCCTTAAACAAGAACATAATAACTAAAATTAAAGCTAAAGCAATAACTCCAAGTGAAGACTTTTTTACAACAGATGACAATTCATTAGGTTGAATTGGATCATTAGGGTACAAGCTATCTTTTGTTAAGTATTTTCTACCGTCAAAATAGTATTGAACCAACCCGAAGAACATACCGATTGCTGCCAGTGAGAATCCAACATGATAATTGTATTCCTGACCAACCCATCCAACAAGTAACGGCGCAATCAAAGCACCAATATTAATCCCAGAAACAAAGATACTAAATCCAGAATCACGTCTTGGATCTTTACTACTGTATAAGCCACCAACCATTTCAGAAACATTTGGTTTTAACAAACCAGTTCCCAATACAATTAATGCAATAGAAATAAATAAAGCAACTGATTTAAATGGTGTTGCAAGAACAATATGTCCTAACATTATAAGTATTCCACCAAAGAACACCGTTTTCCTGCTACCCCAAAGACGGTCACTAACAAATCCACCAATAACACCAGATAAATAAATTAATGATCCATAAATTGACATAATTGACATAGCCGTTGCTTGATTATAACCAAGCCCATCCACTTTTGAAATCATGTAGTATAAAAGAATTGCTCGCATTCCGTAATAACTAAATCGTTCCCACATTTCTGTAAAGAACAGCGTTGATAAGCCTCTAGGATGACCAAAAAAGGCCGTATCTGTATTTTTATTCTGCATGGACTTCCTCCGATATAAATCTAATATATGTATTTTTAATGCATTACACATTATACAATGTTAATATATCAACAGTCAAATCAAATTTTTACTTTCATCTAATCAATTACTACTTGTTTTATCATTTTAATATTAATTTAAATAAATTTATCAAAAAAAGAGATCTGTCAAATGACAAATCTCCTTCCTTAACAACGGTCGTAAAAATCTTCTGATTTATTCTTTTATTTCGCATGGCAACGTCCTACCCTCGCAGGGGGCGACCCCCAACTACTCTTGGCGCTAAAAAGCTTAACTTCTGTGTTCGACATGGGAACAGGTGTATCCTTCTTGCTATCGCCACCACACTCTTTACTACTGAACAAACCAAAATCATTGCAACCATTAAAAATGCCGGCTGCAGGAGTCGAACCTGTGACCCTCGGTTTACGATACCGATGCTCTACCAACTGAGCTAAGCCGGCGAAAATGACCCGTACGGGATTTGAACCCATGTTACCGCCGTGAAAGGGCGGTGTCTTAACCACTTGACCAACGGGTCATATACATAAAAATGTGTTAATCAATTCGATTAGCACATTTTTAAATTTATTATTTAGCATGGCAACGTCCTACCCTCGCAGGGGGCGACCCCCAACTACTCTTGGCGCTAAGAAGCTTAACTTCTGTGTTCGACATGGGAACAGGTGTATCCTTCTTGCTATCGCCACCACACTCTTTTTTT
>NZ_JBSOLI010000016.1:0-478 GCF_054941065.1 Dellaglioa sp. BT-FLS60 | reverse complement strand
TAGTATTACCGCGGCTGCTGGCACGAAGTTAGCCGGGGCTTATTCTTGCGGTACCGTCATCATCGTCCCGCACAAAAGTGCTTTACAATCCGAAGACCTTCTTCACACACGCGGCATTGCTGGATCAGGCTTTCGCCCATTGTCCAATATTCCCCACTGCTGCCTCCCGTAGGAGTTTGGGCCGTGTCTCAGTCCCAATGTGGCTGATCATCCTCTCAGACCAGCTACTGATCGTAGCCTTGGTGAGCCTTTACCTCACCAACAAGCTAATCAGACGCAGGCTCCTCCCAAGGCGACTTGCGCCTTTGACCCTCAGGTATCATGCGGTATTAGCAGCAGTTTCCCGCTGTTGTCCCCCACCCTGGGATAGATTCCTACGTGTTACTCACCCGTCCGCCACTGCCATTGCTGACCGTGCGACTTGCATGTGTTAAGCATGCCGCCAGCGTTCGTTCTGAGCCATGATCAAACTCTAGAG
>NZ_JBSOLI010000015.1:0-1444 GCF_054941065.1 Dellaglioa sp. BT-FLS60 | reverse complement strand
GGCTCTACAATATTTGTTGTTGGTGATAGAAAATCTATCACTGGCGGCAATTTTTTTATATAATAATACAAAAAAGGGAACTTCGTTTCCTTTAATGGCCAGCCAGCCCAAAAGAAAGAGGTTCCCTCATGATTAATCATACTAAAGTTTTACTTGGAATAGAAGACCCAAATATTATAATTGATAATAATTTAGCTATTCAGTCTGATTCTGATAGTACTATTTTTATTTATGGTACTTTAAATTATCGTCCTAAAGCTTGCCAAAAATGTGGCATTATCAATACAAATCAGATTATTAATTATGGTTGGCGAACTGTTTCGGTTCGCTTACCTCGTTCATTTGAACGGACTATTATTCTTAAATTACGCAAACAAAATTTCCACTGTAAAACATGCCACGGTTACTTTTTGGCACAAACAACACTCACAACAAAACATTGTTCTATTTCACTTAACTGCCGTAAAGCTTGTATTGAAAAGTTAAAAGAAACGAGTTCTATGACCCATATCGCAAAAGAACTCGCTACTTCGACTAACTACGTTAGTCGTGTGCTTGCTTTAACCAAACATGATTTCAAAGTAAATTTAAATTATTTACCGGAAGTTCTTCTTTTCGATGAGATTAAAACAACAAAAGGTGCCTTAAGCTTTGAATATATGGATGCCAAAACTCACGAATTAATTGATTTAATCGATGCACGAACCATCTATCAGATTACCAAGCACTTTAATCGTTATGTTAAAACTGCACGTGATAACGTCAAAATAATTGTGACAGATATGAATTATACCTATCCTAAACTAGCTGAAACGTTGTTTCCTAATGCCATTGTTGTATATGATCGATTTCATATTGTTCAATCTATGACTAGAGCTTTCAATCAAACTAGGATTCAAATTATGAAAAAACTTACAGTAAGTTCCCAATCCTACAAACAATTAAAACGATATTGGAAATTGTTATTAAAACCAATGAGCCAATTAAATTATAAAAATTTTCGTCATTGGTCTTACTTCAAAGAATGGCAAACTGAAACAGATCTAATTCAAAATCTACTAGCTATTGATCCAATCTTAGCTAATACCTATGATTGTCTTCAAAATAGCTTAACTGCCATCCGTAATAAAGATTGGTCAAAACTTAATTATCAGTTAACTAACGCCAAAGGCGTTTCAGAACAATTTCAAAAGGTAACTGTATCACTCATGAAACAACCAGATTATTTAAAAAATGCGCTACGATATCCCTATTCTAACGGTCCTTTAGAAGGACTTAACAATAAACTAAAAGTAATTAAGCGCAATGCTTATGGGTTTAAAAATTTTAGCCAGTATCGTTTACGTATTTTGAGTACAATTAAATTTTAAGCAAAAAAAGAAACCTGTTATCAAATAACAGATTTCTCAATGACAATTTCACCAACAACAGTTGACGAAGAGCC
>NZ_JBSOLI010000014.1:0-479 GCF_054941065.1 Dellaglioa sp. BT-FLS60 | reverse complement strand
CGGCTAGAAATCCCCAGATTTTTCCGTAAATCTTTTCCATGTAGATATATAAACCACCAGTTTGCGGAATTTGAGATCCAATTTCGGCAACAGTTAATCCGGCGGTTAAGGTTATGATGCCACCACATAGCCATGCAAGCAAGGCATTTGTAGTAGATCCGGTATAGTCGAGTACCGATGCTTGCTTAAAAAAGATACCGGAACCGATAACCGTTCCAATGACGATTGATAGTGCTGACCACAGACCTAACGATCTGTTAAGTTCAACTGCTGGTTTTTTTTCCAAAATTGAATCCTCCTTTTTCTAAAATGAATATTAGAAGTTTAGCATAACGGTGGGGGCGACGCAATTAATCTGACAATACTGTCACATCAAAAAAAGAGTAACCCAATCAGTAAGAAATACTTGATTGAGTTACTCTTTTAATCATTCGATTAGACGATATAATCTTGTACTTGATTAGTAATAATCTTTGGAG
>NZ_JBSOLI010000013.1:0-486 GCF_054941065.1 Dellaglioa sp. BT-FLS60 | reverse complement strand
CTCTAGAGTTTGATCCTGGCTCAGGATGAACGCTGGCGGCGTGCCTAATACATGCAAGTCGAACGGTAAGGCTCCTTCGGGAGTACACGAGCGGCGGACGGCTGAGTAACACGTAGGAACGTACCCCAAAGTGAGGGATAAGCACCAGAAATGGTGTCTAATACCGCATGTGGCCTTCGGGCTAAAGCTCCGGCGCTTTGGGAACGGCCTGCGTAAGATTAGCTTGTTGGTGAGGTAATAGCTCACCAAGGCGACGATCTTTAGCTGGTCTGAGAGGATGATCAGCCAGACTGGGACTGAGAACGGCCCAGACTCCTACGGGAGGCAGCAGTAGGGAATTTTCCACAATGGACGAAAGTCTGATGGAGCAACGCCGCGTGCAGGATGAATGTCTTCGGATTGTAAACTGCTTTTCTCTGTGACGAATATGACGGTAGCAGAGGAATAAGGACCGGCTAACTACGTGCCAGCAGCCGCGGTAATACG
>NZ_JBSOLI010000011.1:0-494 GCF_054941065.1 Dellaglioa sp. BT-FLS60 | reverse complement strand
CGTATTACCGCGGCTGCTGGCACGAAGTTAGCCGGGGCTTCTTCTGCGGGTACCGTCATTATCGTCCCTGCTGAAAGAATTTTACAACCCTAGGGCCTTCATCATCCACGCGGCATGGCTGGATCAGGCTTGCGCCCATTGTCCAATATTCCCCACTGCTGCCTCCCGTAGGAGTCTGGGCCGTGTCTCAGTTCCGGTGTGGCTGATCATCCTCTCAGACCAGCTACGGATCGTCGCCTTGGTAGGCCTTTACCCTACCAACTAGCTAATCCGACGCAGGCTCATCTGATAGCGAGAGGTCCGAAGATCCCCCCCTTTCCCCCGTAGGGCGTATGCGGTATTAGCGTCCCTTTCGAGACGTTGTCCCCCACTACCAGGCAGATTCCTACGCGTTACTCACCCGTTCGCCGCTTACCCAGCAAGCTGGGTTCGCTCGACTTGCATGTGTTAGGCATGCCGCCAGCGTTCAATCTGAGCCATGATCAAACTCTCTA
>NZ_JBSOLI010000010.1:0-522 GCF_054941065.1 Dellaglioa sp. BT-FLS60 | reverse complement strand
CTCTAGAGTTTGATCCTGGCTCAGATTGAACGCTGGCGGCATGCCTTACACATGCAAGTCGAACGGTAACAGGTTAAGCTGACGAGTGGCGAACGGGTGAGTAATATATCGGAACGTGCCCAGTCGTGGGGGATAACTGCTCGAAAGAGCAGCTAATACCGCATACGACCTGAGGGTGAAAGCGGGGGATCGCAAGACCTCGCGCGATTGGAGCGGCCGATATCAGATTAGGTAGTTGGTGGGGTAAAGGCCCACCAAGCCAACGATCTGTAGCTGGTCTGAGAGGACGACCAGCCACACTGGGACTGAGACACGGCCCAGACTCCTACGGGAGGCAGCAGTGGGGAATTTTGGACAATGGGCGCAAGCCTGATCCAGCCATGCCGCGTGCGGGAAGAAGGCCTTCGGGTTGTAAACCGCTTTTGTCAGGGAAGAAAAGGTTCTGGTTAATACCTGGGACTCATGACGGTACCTGAAGAATAAGCACCGGCTAACTACGTGCCAGCAGCCGCGGTAATACGA
>NZ_JBSOLI010000009.1:0-528 GCF_054941065.1 Dellaglioa sp. BT-FLS60 | reverse complement strand
GTGGTAGAGGCAGTGCGTAAACTTCGATAGAATTTATTGCGTCTCTTTACTGGACGATGGTCTTGTTCAATCAAATTATTCAGGTATTTAATGGTACGATGTTCTGTCCCTTGATAAAAGCCGTATTCTTTTAGTTTCTTAAAGGCACTTGTAATAGAGGGGGCTTTATCTGTGACTACAACCTTCGGTTCATCAAACTGCTTCACTAACCGCTTAAGAAAAGCATAGGCTGCTTGTGTGTCCCGTTTTTTACGTAACCAAATATCTAAGGTTAAACCATCTGAATCGATGGCTCGATACAAATAATGCCATTTTCCTTTAATTTTGATGTACGTTTCATCCATTTTCCATGAATAAAAGGATTTTTTATTTTTCTTTTTCCAAATTTGATAGAGTAGTTTGCCATATTCTTGCACCCAACGATAAATCGTCGTATGAGAAACGTTAATGCCACGATCATATAAGATTTCTTGAACTTCACGATAGCTAAGGTTATAACGAAGATAGTAGCCCACGGCTACAATAATC
>NZ_JBSOLI010000001.1:0-9774 GCF_054941065.1 Dellaglioa sp. BT-FLS60 | reverse complement strand
AAGCATTAAACGCGTTAGTTTTGGTTTTAGAAACTTTTATAGATTTCGCATCAGAATATTTTATACCCTTAAGATTCATACAAAAAAAGGCCTAATCACTAAGTGATTAGAACCTTCATAATATTATTCACCAACAATAGTTGACGAAGAGCCATTTTACTTATAATCTGGTTGCCGTTTTTACTTATTTAATACATTATCTTTAATCATACCGCTGGCTTTCATAAACATATAAATCACAATTGGCCCAACAAATGTAAATCCATACTTTTTCATATCTACAGCAATTAATTTAGATAGTTCAGTACTTGTTGGTACCTCATCATGCTCAGTGTAATCATTAATTAAAGGTTTGTTATCAACAAATTTCCATAAATAATTTGAAAAGCTACCATACTCCTTTTGAATAGATAAGATTGCTTGAGCATCATTAATAGTCGCTTTAATTTTACGTTCATTTCTAATCATATTTGTATCCATTAACATTTTTTCAATTTCATCAGGTAAAGTTGCTGCAACTTTACTGATATCATAATTATAAAAATATTTTGCAAAAACATCTTTTTTGCCCGCAATCATTTTCCAATTTAAACCTACCTGAAAAATGCCTATTATCAATAACTGAAATAATTTAGTATCATCATAAGTCGGCGTTCCCCATTGCTCATGATACCAAGTCCAACTTTTATCATTTTCCATTATAGTTTCCCTCATTTGATTTTCTCAATAGCCCATCCAAATTGACTATAATGCTAAAATGATACCTATTTTATTTTTACACCTTTATTTTTTCTTAGATTCCTCTTCTTCATCAATCTTCAAGACAGCCATAAACGCCTCTTGAGGAATTTCAACATTACCAACTTGTTTCATTCGTTTCTTACCCGCTTTTTGTTTTTCCAAAAGCTTCATACGACGTGTTCGATCCCCACCATACAACTTCGCTGTAACATCTTTACGGTATGCTTTAATATTTGTTCTTGCAATAATTTTTTGACCAGCTGCCGCTTGGACCGGAATTTCAAACATTTGACGTGGAATTAACGTCCGTAATTTGTTGACAATTCCTTTTCCGCGTTCAAAAGAGAAGTCTCGATGAACGATAAAGCTCAATGCATCAACGGCTTCACCATTCAACAAGATATCAACTTTAATCAAATCACTAGGACGATAGCCTTCTTCTTCATAATCAAGAGAGGCATATCCACGTGTATTTGATTTTAATTTATCAAAGAAATCAAAAATAATTTCTGATAAAGGCATGTGATAAATAATATTTACACGGAATTCATCTAAATAATCCATCGTGTCAAAGACACCACGTTTTTTCTGACAAAGTTCCATAACTGCACCAACATATTCATTAGGCACCATAATACTTGCTTTAACATAAGGTTCATTAATTTGCTTAATTGATGATGGCTCTGGCATTTCAGAAGGATTAGAAACAATCAACTTCTCACCATCCGTTAAATCAACATGGTAAATAACAGATGGTGCTGTTGTAATCAAATCTAAGCCAGATTCACGCTCTAAACGTTCTTGGACAACGTCCATGTGTAATAACCCTAAGAATCCACAACGGAACCCAAAACCTAAAGCTTGCGACGTCTCTGGTTCAAATTGTAAAGCTGCATCATTTAATTGTAATCTTTCAAGTGCTTCACGCAATTCATTATATTTTGAATTATCAACGGGATATAATCCACAGTAAACCATTGGATTAATAGCTCTATAACCCTCTAACGCTTCAGCTGCCGGATTATCTGCCAATGTCACCGTATCGCCAACTCGTGTATCTCGAATATCTTTAATTGCAGCAGTAATATAACCAACGTCTCCAGCCATTAAGAAATCACGATCAACCGCTTTGGGTGACATCACACCCACTTCTGTGACTTCATATTTTTTCTTACTATTCATTAATTCGATTGTATCGCCTGGCTTAACAACACCATCAACCAATCGAACACTTAGCACAACACCACGATAACTATCATAAATTGAATCAAAAATTAATGCTTTTAATGGTTTCTTTAAGTCACCACTTGGTGCAGGAACTTTTGTCACAATCTGTTCAAGCATCTCTTCAATACCAATTCCTTTTTTAGCACTCGCCAAAACAGCATCAGAAGCATCTAACCCGATAATATCTTCAATTTCTTGTTTAACCATCTCAATATTAGCAGATGGCAAATCAATTTTATTAATAACTGGCAAAATTTCAAGTTCGTCATCAATTGCCAAATAAACATTAGCAAGCGTTTGCGCTTCAACGCCCTGAGCAGCATCTACGACAAGCACAGCTCCCTCACAAGCGGCCAAACTTCTTGAAACTTCATAAGTAAAATCAACATGTCCTGGTGTATCAATTAAATGGAAGATATATGTTTCACCATCTTTAGCAAGATAATGTAATTCAACCGCATTTAATTTAATGGTAATACCACGTTCTCGTTCAAGATCCATTGAGTCCAATAATTGGTTTTTCATTTCACGCTTAGTCACTGTATCAGTCAACTCAAGGATACGATCCGCAAGTGTTGATTTTCCATGATCAATATGTGCCACAATCGAAAAATTACGAATGTGTTTTTGTCTCTCTTGCATTTCTTCAAAATCCATTAATAGCGTCCTACTTTCTTGTTTCTATCTCTTTTGATTATAACAATCAACTCTGCTAAACACAATTGTAGTTCGTATACAAAAAAAGATAGACTCATCCGGCAAGACGATTCTATCTTTTATTTGGTTATTTTTTACCTTTAAATTGATCTTTTAGCTTATCGAATAAATTGCCTTCACCAACGACATTTTTACCACTGGCTGTAGCAAATTCTTTTAAAGCTTCTTTTTGTTCTTTTTTAAGATTGCGAGGTGTTTCAATATTAACGGTAACTTGTTGATCACCATTACCTTTACCGTGTAATTTAGGCGCACCCTTATCACGTAATCTAAATGTTGTCCCTGTCTGAGTTCCAGCAGGAATTTTCATTTTAACATCACCATGAACGGTTTCGACAGTTACTTCGTCACCCAATGCAGCTTGGACAAAGCTAATTGGGACATCAATATAAATCTCAGAACCTTCACGATCAAACTTACCACTAGCTTGTACTCTAAAGATAATGTACAAGTCTCCATAAGGTCCGTTATTTTCACCGGCCTCACCTTGTCCTTGTAAGCGCATTTGTTGACCATCTTCAACACCTGCAGGAACAGTTACTTTAACTTCATGTCTTTCATCAGTATGACCTGAACCATGACATGTCTCACATTTTTCTTCAATTTCCTTACCAGTACCATGACAAACATCACATTCTTGTTCAGTCATCATATTGCCAAGTGGTGTACGACGTTCAACTTGAATAGTTCCTCGACCACCACATTTACGACACGTAATTGGAGAAGTTCCAGGTTTTGCCCCAGACCCGCCACAAGTAATACAAAGGCTTTTACGGTTGTATTTAATTGTTGATTCCTTACCAAAGACACCTTCCATAAAGGTTAATGTCATTTCATATTGTAAATCGCGACCTGCACGTGGCGCAGTTGGATCCTGAGAAGCACCACCGCCAAAGAATGAACTGAAAATATCTTCAAATCCACCGCCGCCAAATCCACCTTGTTGTCCTTGACCACCAAATCCTCGGTAGCCACCACCTTGAGCGCCAGCTGAACCATATTGATCATATTCAGCTTTCTTTTGCGGATCACCAACTGTCTCATAAGCTTCAGTAATTTCTTTAAATTTATCTTCTGCACCAGCATCCTTGTTAATATCTGGATGATATTTTTTAGATAACTTACGGTACGCTTTTTTTATTTCTTCAGGTGATGAATCTTTAGTCACACCAAGTACATCATATGGATCTCTGTTCTCTGCCATTCCCGTACCTCCGAATAACCTTTTTGGTTTTTATTGCTCTAAATAGAATACCATGCTTAACATGAAATAAAAAGCCAAAGTCCCAAAGGCCTTTGACTTTCTATCACACTCAAAATTTAGTAAAGATTATTTTTTGTCTTCAGGGTTAACTTCTTCGAAGTCGCCATCAACTGTTTCATCTTTAGGATCTTTAGCTGCGCCTTCAGCACCGGATTCACCTTGAGCATCTTGTGCTTGTTGATATAATTTAACCGTTAAGTCTTGAACGATTTTATTTAATTCGTCTTTCTTAACTTTCATATCTTCAACGTTGTTATCTTCTTGAGCTTTCTTCAAAGCATCACGAGCATCTTCAGCAGATTTAATTTCTTCTTCAGTTACTTTACCTTTTAATTCTTCTAAAGTTTTATCAACTGAGAATAATAATTGGTCAACTTCATTCTTCAAGTCAACTTCTTCTTTACGTGCTTTATCAGCTTCTTCATTTTCTTTAGCTTCATTAACCATGCGTTCAATTTCGTCTTCTGCAAGACCGCCTGAACTCTTAATTGTAATCTTTTGTTCTTTGTTTGTGCCTAAATCTTTAGCAGAAACATTAACAATACCATTTTTATCAATATCGAATTTAACTTCGATTTGAGGGATTCCACGAGGAGCAGCAGGAATATCGTTTAATTGGAAACGACCCAAGGTCTTGTTATCAGTAGCCATTGGACGTTCACCTTGTAACACATGGATATCAACGGCTGGTTGATTATCAGCAGCTGTAGAGAATGTTTGTGACTTACTTGTTGGAATTGTCGTGTTACGGTCAATTAACTTAGTGAAGACACTACCCATTGTTTCGATACCCAATGAAAGTGGTGTTACATCAAGTAAAACAACATCCTTAACATCACCAGTAATGACACCACCTTGAATTGCAGCACCAAGTGCAACAGCTTCATCAGGGTTAACTGATTGGTTAGGTTTGTGATCTGTTTCTTTTTCAACTAATGCTTGAACAGCTGGAATACGTGTTGAACCACCAACTAAGATAACTTGATCAATATCAGCATTTGTTAAACCAGCATCTTTTAAAGCATTTTGAACTGGAATACGTGTACGTTCAACTAAATCTTGTGTAAGATTATCAAATTGTGCACGTGACAATGTTGCTTCTAAATGTAAAGGTCCAGCAGCACCGGCTGTAATAAATGGTAAGCTAATTTGGGCACTAGTAATCCCAGAGACATCTTTTTTAGCTTTTTCAGCAGCATCTTTAAGACGTTGCATTGCCATTTTATCTTTTGATAAATCAATGCCATTTTCTTTTTTAAAGTTTTCAACTAACCAGTCCATGATTTTTTGATCAAAATCATCGCCACCAAGATGAGTATCACCATTTGTTGATAATACCTCAAAGACACCGTCGCCTAATTCAAGGATAGAAACATCAAATGTACCACCACCTAAATCAAAAACAAGGATTTTTTCATCTTTTTCAGTATTTTCAAGACCGTATGCCAAAGCTGCAGCAGTTGGTTCGTTAACAATACGTTCAACTTCTAAACCAGCAATTTTACCAGCATCTTTTGTAGCTTGACGTTGTGAATCATTAAAGTAAGCAGGAACTGTAATAACAGCTTTGGTTACTGATTCACCCAAGTATGATTCAGAATATTCTTTAATGTATTGTAAGATCATTGCTGAAACTTCTTGAGGTGTATATGATTTACCTTGAATATCAACTTTGTAACCTTCTTCACCCATGTGACGTTTAATTGATGCCACAGTATCAGGGTTTGTAATTGCTTGACGTTTAGCAACTTCACCAACTTGAGTTTCGCCATCTTTAAATGAAACAACAGATGGTGTTGTCCGATTTCCTTCTGGGTTTGTAATAATTTTTGCTTCTTTACCTTCCAAAACAGCAACAGCTGAGTTAGTTGTTCCTAAATCAATTCCAATAATTTTTGCCATAATTTTCTCTACCTCTTCTTATATTATTGAGCGACAACGACCATTGCTGGACGTAACACTCTATCTTTTAATTTGTATCCCTTTTGAAGGACTTGAACAATTGTATCTGCTTTCTGATCATCAGAAGCAGGCACTGTTTGAACAGCTTGATGAACAGTTGGATCAAACATCACATCAGTCGTTTCGATTTCTATAACACCATTATTAGTTAATGCTTTTTGCGCATCTTTGTAAACTAATTCGATACCCTTTTTAAGCTGTTCACTATTTTCAGTATCAACCTCAATAGCCAATGCTCTTTCTAAGTTATCGATAACGGGTAAGACATCTTTAGCTAATGATTGTCCGCTATATTTCAAGAGTTGTTCCTGTTCTTTCTTGAAACGCGTGTTCATGTTTGCCATTTCGGCTTCTGCTCGTAGATATTTATCCTCCATTGCATCCAAACTAACTTGTAATTCAACTAATTTATCTGCATCAGAAGGTTTTTTACTAAATTTTTCTTTTACTTTATCAGTAACAGAACTTTTTTTATCATTTTGATTAGTTGTTTCATTTGACTGATGTTGTTCTTGTGCAACGTCTTCTTCAACTAAATCTTCTTTGTTATTTTTAACCACACACAACACCCCTTTTCTTATTTATCAAATCGTTGATAATAATCTAATAATTTTTTTGCAAGTTCATCACTAAACGCATCTAGCAATCCAATCATTTTCGAATATGGCATGTTTGCTGGTCCCAATAATGCGATAACACCCTGACCATGGTCACTCACATCATAACTAGCTGATATAAGGCTATAGTTATCAAGTAATTGATTTGTTAGTTCTTCACCAATTTTGATTTGAATGGGTTTACCTTGACTCCCAATTAACTCGCCAATATTCTTATTATTCGATGTATCGACTAAATCGTATAGTGATTTCAATTCATCCACGTTACTATCAGCCGCAAAATCCAATATATTAGATTTGCCACCAACAAAAACTTGTTCACGCGTGGCTTGCTTCAAAATATTACCTAAAACATCTAAAATGCCATCAGGTTGACGCATATAATTGATCAACATCACTGGAATACTTGTCCTTAACTTTTTTGATACCTCAGCTAAAGGCAATCCAATTAATTGATCATTCAACAACCTCGTAACAGCCTCTAAATCGGAGCTATTGATTGAACTAGGAATACCAAATGTTTGATTTTCAACGACACCACTACTCATCACAAGAATAGCCATAATTTGATGGTTACCTAATGGAACCAATCGGAAACCTTCAAGTCGGCTTTCCGCTGTTTCAGGTCGTAATGAAATCGCCGTATAATTTGTTAAATCTGAAAGAATCTTAGTCGATTCCGCAAAAATTTCATCAATCTTTTGAAAGTGAACACCAAGAGAATTCTGAATATTTACTAATTCTGCTGCTGGCACGACCCCAGGTTTAACAATATGATCAACATAATATCGATATCCCAGAAATGACGGAATCCGACCAGAAGAAGAATGTGTTTTTTTAATAAGCCCTTTATTCTCCAAAGCCACCATTTCATTTCTGATTGTTGCTGAACTAACATGCATTGGTAAAAAATCAACAACCGATTTAGAACCAACTGGTTGACCAACCTCTGTGTAAACTCTGACAATTGCTTCTAACACTAACATCTGTCTTTCTGTTAGCATGGTCAATCACCTCTTTTTAGCACTTAACACTATTGAGTGCTAACACAACTATTAATATACTAAATGTTTGGATTATTGTCAAGGAATGCACTCATTTTTTTTTAAAGAAAAATGACTAACTAAATGGACGCCACTTAGTCAGTCATTAGTGCTTATTCATGTTAATTAAAATAAGCATTCGTATTTTTTTTATCTTGATTTAATTGTGCAATTAAGCCATCAATACCATCAAATTTAACTTCACTTCTTAAATATGCCAACCATTTAACCGTGACAATTTTACCATAAATCATTTCATTAAAATCAAATAAATTAATTTCAACCGTTAATTCACGGTCCTGACCAAACGTCACATTATAACCAATAGACGCCATTCCTCGATACCAAATATCATCTACTTGAACTTCTGTCACATAGATGCCAGGTCCCGGAATTCGAATATGTTTATTAAATGCCAAATTTAACGTTGGAAAACCAAGTTCTCTACCCCTAGCTTCGCCATGAACAACTTCACCAATCGTCTCATATTCATAGCCAAGTAACTCATTAACACTGCTCATTTGTCCGGCATCAATTGTAGCCCTTATTCTAGTTGAACTTATCTTTTGATTACCAGCTGTTAGTTCTGGCACAGTCACAATTTCAAATTTTTGTTGGGCATATGACGATAATACAGCCATATTTGCGATATCTTTTTTACCATAAGTATAATCAAATCCAGCAACGACAATTTTTGCATGTAAAGCAATCATATACTTGTCAACAAACGCTTGTGGCGCTAAATTTGCCAAATTATCATTCAATGTCAGGACATAAAAAATATCAACACCCAATTTTTCCATTAATGTAATTTTCTTTTCCATAGACGTTAAATATTTAATACTTTGTTCAGGTGTTTTTTGGAATTGAACCGACGGATGTTTATCAAAAGTCATCACCGCAAGTTTAATATTCTTTTCATCAGCTTTTTTCTTAGCTGTTTGTATCACTTCTTGATGTCCTAAATGGACACCGTCAAAAAAACCCATGGCAAGTGAAATAACATCACTGTCAATTTCTGTGGGATTATATGGCTCAGTTAAATAAATAACTTTCATGTCACACTAACTTCCTTTATCCTAAATCAAACATTGTTTCAGATTGATAACGATGATTTTCATTATTCAATTTATACAAACATCTAATTTTATTTTCATAAACTAACGCAACTATTGGTTCATTATTAAACGAATTAACCGATAAAAACCCACCATTTCGAACAATTGCCCATTGTTCATCAGTTAATTCATACTTTTTAAATGCTGTTAAAGCAGCATCAATTGGATACAATAATGATTCTAACGTTCCGTTGTCTTTGGCTTCATTTAATTGCGCCAATGTGAAGGCCTTATCAATTTTAAAACCGCCACTTTCTAATCTAGTTAAATCAGACATAACAGCAGGTACACCTAATTTTTTTCCAAGATCAACTGCTAACGTTCTCACATAAGTTCCTTTACCACATGCAACTTCAAAATAAATTTTTTGTCTTTTAATTTCAGCATCATATTCTGCAGGCTTTGTTTGCGTAAACGACGTAACCGTAATTTCTCGTTCCGGACGCTCAACTGTTTCACCTTTACGCGCATAATCATACAATCGACGCCCATTAACTTTAATAGCTGAAAACATTGGTGGAATTTGAATCATTGTCCCAGTCATTTGACTCATAACAGCATCAATCTCAGCAGCGGTAAATGGTTCAAGAATATCTTTTTCTTCGATTGTTTCACCATCTAAATCCTCAGTTTCCGTGGAAAACCCAAGCGTAATTTCACCCGTATACACTTTACCAGAATTCATCAAATAGTTTACTGTTTTTGTTGCCTTACCAATACAAATTGGTAAAACACCATCAACGTTTGGATCTAAAGTGCCCGAATGGCCCACTTTTTTTGTTTGAAAAATACCACGGCATTTGAAAACACAATCGTGACTAGTCATACCTCGTTCTTTAAATAGTGGAATAATTCCGTCCATTGTCCTACCTCCGTTAATATACTTTTAATAGTATAGCATAATCATCAAAACTAGGATATTGTAAACAATACACTATTAAAATTTTTACAAAATAACGGCTCTACAATATTTGTTGTTGGTGATAGAAAATCTATCACTGGCGGCAATTTTTTTATATAATAATACAAAAAAGGGAACTTCGTTTCCTTTAATGGCCAGCCAGCCCAAAAGAAAGAGGTTCCCT